>PNEW01000039.1 GCA_002922725.1 Verrucomicrobia bacterium Opi.OSU.00C
GAACTGGACTCGATGGTGAGGGATGATACACTTGGGCTCTTTAATTTCTCTACTGTCATTCAACTAAAACCTGAAGTATGAGCAAAGAGTTACTTCTAGCAAAAGTTAAACAATACCCGCTAGTTATTTCAGTGATTTGAACTTTATATGTACTTTCACCTATTCTTGTAGATATAATATCACCCTCATGTAGTTTCCCCCGGTCTTCTAGGATCAATATCCGAGTCTTCCCAAGAATTAGACTACCCTTTGGGTTTAATCTTCTAACAACCTGCATTAAGATTAATTTTTCATTTATTTGGTTCGGTTGTATTGTTGCAGCCGGCCCTGAATCTGATTGAACAATAGGTTTAATATACGGTTCGAAAGGATTCCAGACATTTTCGAAACGTTTCATGAGTTCAGGATTTGTAGGATTTAATATTAAATCTACCGACACCAAAATATCCTCACGCTCATTTTTCAAAGATACCCGTTTATTTTGTGCAAACATATTTAATTGGAAACAGAGACTAATGTATACAATTAGTATTATAATTAAATTTGTAGATACATTATAATTCTTCATTTTAATCCCAAAACTGCCATTTTTATATCAATTTGAACTAGATTAGGTTCTAATTCACCAACCGCATTAAAATTGAACCCATCTATACGCGTGAAGTATCTCCCATTTTGAAGCTCATAGACAAAATTTAATATTTGTCTATAAGTTCCTGAAGCAGAAATATCAAAATTAATAGTAGTAAAGTAATCACCCTTATTATTAACTATTGGATCATTCTGTTGTAAATTATCTAGCCGAACACCACACTTTGGTTCTAACTGGAAGATATACTGGTAATTAATTGCTTTGTTTTCTGGATCCATTAAACGGGTATCAATTTCTTCATTTGCTGCATTAATAGTATCGAGGTGCATCTGCATATCAACTGCCCTTAGATCATTGTTCTGTATAACGGTCCAAGTTGTATCCAATTGCTCCAGTTCAGTCTCTAGAGCAGGGAGACGGCCGCTACGCGTATAAATGATAAGTATTAATATCAGCGTTATTCCAATGCTGACAACAGCTAGCGGGTATTGTTTAACTTTTGCTAGAAGTAACTCTTTGCTCATACTTCAGGTTTTAGTTGAATGACAGTAGAGAAATTAAAGAGCCCAAGTGTATCATCCCTCACCATCGAGTCCAGTTCAGTATCATATAGGGTATTCTCAAACATTTTCAGGTTCTCTAGTTTATTAATAAAGTCATATACCGTTTGCGTAGCTGTCTTAGCACTCCCATGGGCTGTACCCCTAATATTAATAATGGAAAGAATAAATATTTTTTTACCCTCCTTAAATTCCCGGTCATAATAAGATATCGATGTAAGGAGCATTTCATGGGATAAGGCTTCTCCCAAAAAGGTGAGGAACTCCGTGGTATCAATTGGCGAATCCATAAATTCTTTAACTTCAAAGATTTTCTTTGCAACTTTATTAAACTTTGAACTGGACCCTAGATTTTTACTATTTCCATTTTTTTTAGAAGATATTTTGCTATCTAATTCATAAATTTGTGATCCAAGTGATATTCCACTATATTCGTGGAACCCAAGATAAAAAAGCAAAACGAATGCGATTGTAACGGTTAAAATATTCACAAAGAATTCAGTCCGTACAACCTTTATATCTGGAAGGGCATCGACATTACGAAAGTCGGGATGCCAGTTAGTTTGGACAACCTTTTTAGGTTTAGTTAGCGCCATCTTCTGAATTATTGTAATTACCCATTAAACTGAAAAGGCTGAGCCAACGACTATCGAGTCCCTCTAGTTCAACCTCGTTATTGACATTTATATTTTGCGACTGCAACCAACTTGGATAATCTAAGTGTAGGACCTCCACCCCTAATGACTGTGATAAAATTTGATGAATCCAATTAAGATTTTTTGGTAACAGGGTAAGAAAAATCTGTTCTATCATTTGACCCGTTTGTACTTCATAATACCCCATGGATGATTGGAGCTCTTTTAACATTTTATTTAGCAAAGCTGGTCCCATCTCAGTAAAGTCATATGTGTCTGAATAAAAAAGCTTTTTAGCAGCCTCCTCATTTTTAAGATTAAGTTCTTTTTGAATCATAGGAAACATCCAATCTAACCCAAATGGGATGGGACGAGTTACATCGATTTTTTCATTATTAATAATAAAAATATTCGAATTTGAAGATGTTATCTCAAGAACCAAAATGGGTTTCGTTATAGATTTAAAATTGGCATAATTTATTAACCCACCCAAACTGCTTAAAGTACCTAACTCTAATCGTTCAGGATATACACCGTAACTGACAATCATTTCTTGTTGTTCATTTACTTCTGCAATTTGTGCGCCACAAAGAACAAGTTCTTTTTGATTATGTACACCTTTTTCTAAATCAAAGCCACTACCATCATAAGCATTAACAATAGATGTGATATACTTACTGGCATCAATACGAAATTGATCATTTAAGAGATTGTTAAAATAGTTTGGGTCTCTGGCTTTAATTGGTGAATCGATAGTCGTACGTCGAATAAATCGACTCTTGGGATATATCCCACAATACCCATGTATATACCCACGTGATTTATCATCACTTAATGCACCAACAAAATCTCTGATTTTATCAACATTATCATTAGGACTTTCCTGTATTTTTTCTAAAGTAAATGCGATATCTGATCCTGAAGTGGTTGCCGCAAGCACGGTAAATTCATTGACTTCAAAAAATAGCTTTTTGAATTTTTTCGTAAGCATAGGATTTCCTTAGACAAAAAAATTAGCAAACACGAGCGTGTGTTCTGCTAATTTATTAAGAAATCAATTTTTATATATTCCTATAATAGATTACTACAGAAAACTTTTTGAAATATTTTCAAGTAGAATAAGATTTTAAAAAAATAAGTATATCTAAATGATATTTCTTATTATTTCATAAGAGTACGGAAAATAGAAAATAAATGAAGAAAATAAATGTAAATTATTTTTTATACCAAATACAAGTTTATTCCAATCATGAACCTACAAATAAACACATAGAAATGATGGAATTCATAAATCTTTCTGTTATCTTTATAATCAAAGTATATTTAGTATCCTAGGTTTTAAACAATTTTACCTACTCCCATAATGTACATTATGTACAATTCGCATTTTATTTTAACCCAATCTGAATTTTATCTACGAGATAGAGCAATAAGATAGAGAAGGTTGCCTAGGGAAGCGATAAATGCAGCCACATAGGTAAACCCTGCAGCATCCAAAGTTTTACTTACTCCGTGAACTTCACTTTGATCAATAATACCTAGATTAGGTAATTGAGCTTTAGCACGCTTGCTTGCATCAAATTCGACAGGTAGCGTTACTAATTGAAAGACGGTTAATACGAGATACACCATAATACCTAATTTAATGAGGCCGAGAATACCAAAAAATAATCCACCGATTATAACAAACGGAAGTAATTGTGAAGAAATATTAGTTATTGGGATCAAAGCCATCCTGAATTTAAGCGCTTTATATCCTACATCATGTTGTATAGCATGTCCGGCCTCATGTGCCGCAACTCCTAACGCGGCCAGGTTGGTACCCTTATAATTTTCTTCACTCAACGCTAATCGTTTATGAGTAGGATCATAATGATCAGTTAAATGTCCACGAATAGCTACAATACTAACATCATTAACTCCTGCACTTCGCATAATGTAGTTAGCTGCCTCACGACCGGTTACTTGACTTCGTGATGGAATTTGGGAATACTTTTTATAAGTTCTCGCTACTTTCGATTGTGCCCACATTCCAATTATAATCGGAATAATAATGAAAATGAGAAAATTCATCTGTTATAGTGTTTATTATTTAACGCTGAGGGTGATAAGACAATCTGATCTAAATTTCTTGCAAGTCAAGTCGAAGAGCTCTTTAGCAAATAATTCAAAAGGTCCTTTTTTAAGCTAACCCATCTCGTATAAGAAGCGCATTGAAGTCGAGATCGCGTCCCATAAATTTTTTGAATAGTTTAGAAGGATCTTCAGCATTGCCTTTACTAAGTATGTGTTTTCTAAACTCATGTCCTACCTTTGGATTGAGGACCCCTTCTTTTTTAAAACGTGTAAAGGCATCTGCATCGAGCACTTCAGCCCATTTATAAGAATAATATCCAGAGGCATATCCTAGGCTATTCGCGAACAAATGTGTGAATCTTCTAATGATAGAAAGCGTTGTCGTTTTACTTGGTGGATTATAATCTACAAGCATCTCATTAAGAATTGCATCGAGATCACCTCCAGAAAATTGAGAACAATTCATATGTAATTCTAAATCCATTTTGGCAAATGACAATTGACGCATTATTTGACTTGCTGCTTGAAAATTTCGCGCCCTTTTCATTTTATCAAGAAGCTCATTAGGTATTTTTTCTTCAGTTACATAATGTCGTGCAAAAAGATCCAGGCTTTCACGTTCCCAACACCAGTTTTCCATTATTTGTGATGGTAATTCGACAAAGTCCCATGCGACATTAGTTCCATTCATGGATTTGATTTCCACTTCACCTAGGGTGTGATGTAAAAGATGACCAAATTCGTGAAAGATAGTGCTCACTTCGTTATGAGTTAGGAGCGCGGGTTTATCATTTACCGAAGGAGTAAGGTTTCCGCAAATAAGTCCAAGATGAGGATCACGTCGATTCTCGCTTTTATTAATTTGACCGGTAATGAATGAATTCATCCAGGCTCCACTTCGCTTTGATTCACGTGGGTGCCAATCTGCATAAAAAGATCCTAGATGTCTCTTATTCTGGCCAAAGATATCATAATACTTCACTTCAGGATGCCATACTTCTATTGGTTTTTCCCATGGAGGAAAAGTATCAAGTTTAAAGTTATTATAACAACCTTCCCCATTAACATATATAACCTCTCGTTCATTAATTTTTATTCCAAAAATCTTTTCAGTGATTGAGAACATTCCTTTTATAACAGAGTCTATGGAAAAATATGGTCGCAAATCTTCCTCATCAAAATCATATCTTTCTCTTCTTAGTTTTTCCGACCAATATGCAAACTCCCAGGGTTCGAGATGCTCTTGCAATGTTCCAGTTTTTTGCGCTTTAAATATTTCTAGTTCTTCACACTCTTTGTCGAAAGTTAGCTTTATTCGGCGATGCAGATTATTAACAAATTCAAGTGCAGTATTACCGTTTTTAGTCATTCGCCGTTCAAGGACTAAATCAGGGAAGTTGTTTTTCCCAAGAAGCTTTGCTTTTTCCTCTCGCAATTCTAAGCTTTTCCAAATGATATCATCATTTTTATAAGGTTTTGAATTGCCAATCCTTATTGAAGCTTCCCAGAGCTGTTTTCTGATATCATCATTTATCAAGTACTTCATTGCAGGGGAAAATGATGGATATTGTAGAGTGAATCTCCATCGAGGTTCTTTATCAGTGCCGTAACCTTTTTTTAAAGCGTCGAGTCGTGCTGCTTCCTTTGCTAGAGGAGGTAATCCGTCAAGTGATAACTCATCATCTAATACAAGCTCATAGGTGTTTGTAGAGTCTAAAACATTTTCTGAAAATTTTTGGGTAATTTTTGCCAGCTCTCTTTCCAAATTTTTAAACCGACTTTTAAAATCAATATGTAGATCCGCTCCATGTTCGCAAAATTCTGCTAACGTTTCTTGAACAAAACGTTTTTCTAAATCATTTAATTTTTTCTCTTCATTGCATTGAGAAAAAGTTTTAAGGACCACCCACAATTCATCGTTAAGCGGAATTTGTGCAAAAAATTCAGATACTCGAGGTAACAATTCATTATATACTTTTCTGAGTACCGGGGAGTTACACACTGAATCAAGATGGCTTACTACCCCCCAAGCCAAATCAACACTTTCAGTCGCTTTTTCGAGTGCTAGAAAACTGCTTTCAAAAGTTATTTGTTTTTTATCCTGTTTGCTAATATCATCTATATTATTTTGTGCTTCCATTAATGCTTCTTCAATTCCAGAGCTCACAAATTTTGTTTTTAAAAGTGACCAATGAATATCGAATGCAATATCAAGAAATGGGTTTCCCATATTTTTATGAATAAATTTTTTATTTTCTGATTTAAAAACTATCTTACTTAAGATTCTTTTATCCTAATTTCCAATTAAATGTTACGAATTCAATCAATCGAGCAAACGTTAGATCCAATAAAATTCCTGGATTTTCTTAATGATTCAGGAGTAACACCCTTTCCACGTAGCTTTCTTAAACTGAGAGAATCATTACGTTTTGCCAATCTTTCACCATTATCATCACAAAACAAAGGGCAATGATAATATGCGGGTGGCAACCAATTTAAGGCATCATATAGCAAAAGCTGTCGTGCAGTAGAGGTCAATAAATCTTCACCTCTTACGACTTCTGTAATGTGCATACTTTGATCGTCAACCACTACTGCCATTTCATAAGAAGGGAATCCATCTTTTCGCCAAACAATAAAATCTCCAAAATCTTTTCCGGCAATTAACTTCACTTCTCCCATACGGCAATCAATGAAATTTACTGATTTACCATCAGGGACCTGAAAACGCCAATTAGTCTTTCCTGGACCTGAGATAGATTTTACTGATATTTTGGTAGGTCGAAGATGAGATGGATAAATTGGTTCAGTATCACCTATGTGAGGCGCGCTAAGGGCATTTAGCACGTCTTTACGAGAGTGAGGACTCGGATAAATCACCCCAAGGTTATAGAGTTTTTCCCAAACCTTCAAATACAGTGGGATTCTCTGACTTTGAATATAGGGTATATGAGCCCCACCAATATCAGGTCCTTCATCCCATTCAATCCCAAACCATCGCAAATCTTCCATCATAGCATCGGCATATTTAGGCTTGCAACGGGCATGGTCTATATCTTCATTCCGAAAGACAAGAGATCCTTGTGATTTACGTGCGCGCTTCTGCGCGATCCAAAATGTCCGAGCATGTCCCAAATGGAGATAACCGGACGGAGTAGGTGCGATCCTTCCTCGGTATAGATCTCTTTGTTGTAATAACACAATTGTTTAATTTTATAATTGCGGTATAAAAATAAAATAGCTCAATTCCGCCATTTTGTTAAAAACTTGCCCTTAATAAATAAAATATGATAAACAAAGCATATTATTGGTATTTCACAGTCGTTGTAATCCAAAGACTGAGCCATGATAACAAAAGCAGTTCATCTATATTATACTGTAACTGTTCATAATGTCATTCATCGAATAAACTATCCTATAATTTAATTTATGGATTCAAATACGAATGTAACAGAAATCTCTAAAAGTGTCACTCAATTTTCAAAATTGGGATTATGTAAAACTGCCTTGAAAGGTATTATGACCAAGGGCTACACCAGACCGACAACGGTACAAG
The DNA here is from genome assembly GCA_002922725.1 of Verrucomicrobia bacterium Opi.OSU.00C. Lineage (GTDB taxonomy): Bacteria > Verrucomicrobiota > Verrucomicrobiia > Opitutales > PNEW01 > PNEW01. Next base: position 7,420 of record PNEW01000039.1, read on the forward strand.
CTCAAGCTATTCCCATAATTCTTAAGCGAAAAGATTTAATTGCGGGTTCACATACAGGAACCGGTAAAACTGCGGCATTTGCACTACCTATTCTTTCTCTTTTAAAAAAGCACGGCCCCTGTCGATGCTTAGTACTTGAGCCAACCCGTGAGCTCGCTGCTCAAGTCAAAGAGGCATTCGCTGTTTATGGGAAATTTTTTGATTTTAAAATCTCTCTCATTCATGGGGGCGTTGGTTATGGACGTCAACTGAATGAACTTAAAAGCGGTGTAGATATTATTACCGCAACACCAGGTAGACTTTTAGACCATCTTGAACAAAAATCAATTAATTTAAAAAATTTAGATTTCCTCGTTCTTGACGAAGTCGACCGAATGCTTGATATGGGTTTTTTGCCAGATGTTCGTCGAATAATCAGACAATGCCCACAAAAAAGACAAAGTCTTCTTTTTTCGGCTACCGTACCATTGGAAATTGAACGTCTTGCTAAATGGGTATTAAATAAACCTGAACATATTAATATCGGTGGCGGGTTTTCCACTGCCGAAACAATTAACCACACCTTATACCCGGTGGATTATCGACAGAAGTTTGATCTTTTATTGGCTCTACTAGAGAAAACCGATTTTCATAGTGTTCTTATTTTCAACCGGACTAAAGCAGGAGCTGAAATAATAGCACGATGGTTGAAAGAAGCAAATCATTCTGTTGCAACACTCCATTCAGATCGTTCACAAAAAGAACGAGATAGTGCTTTAAAGGGATTTAAGTCTGGGAAATACGAAGTCTTAGTGGCAACTGATATTGTTGCCCGCGGTATTGATATTAGTAATGTCAGTCACGTGATAAACTATGATATCCCACAGAATCCGGAAGATTATGTTCATCGCATTGGTCGTACTGGCCGAGCAAATAACGAAGGTGATGCTCTGACAATTTATTGTCCTGGTGAACAAAGTTTCCTTCACGCTATTGAACGTTTTATTGAACAGAAAATACCTAAAGTAAAAATTGAAGGGTTTGATTATAATTACACTCCATTTATTGAAGAAAAGAAAAATTTTCCCAAACGACGTAATCGTGGATACAGTGCCACAAGAAAAAGCCCAGGTAGCAAGCCTCGCTAATTGGTTTTGGCGTCCGCTAAAAACTTACTCTTCTTCAAATTTACGATTAAAAAGCTTTTCGATTTCTTGGAGAACCAAAGTAGCTTCAACACCCGTGGCTGTGAAACGTAGTCTAGAATTTTGACCAGCTGCAAGCATCATTAAGCCCATTATACTTTTAGCATTAACCTGCTCATCTTCTTTTTCCACTTTCACTTTTGCGTCATATTTATTTGCCACCCGCACGATCATTGCCGCAGGCCGAGCATGAATACCTAATTCATTCTGAACGATGATAGTTCTTACGTGAATATCAACATCATCCTGCAATTCTTTTTTTCCCATTCAATTATTATAGTTTTTCAGAGTGTGGAACGTTGAATCCTATAGAAGAATTTTGTCTGTGTAATTTTATATATACTTATATCGTTTCAGGAATTAAATTCTGCTGTGTCTGCCATAATTCAGCATATTGACCATCCTTTTCCAATAGTTTATCATGATTACCTTGTTCAATTATCCTCCCATGATCTAAAACGACAATATGATCTGCTCGTCTCACTGTTGAAAGACGATGGGCAATAACGAGAACTGTACGATTTTTAATAAGAAGATTCAACGCTTCTTGAATAGCCTTTTCAGTAATACTATCTACACTGGATGTTGCTTCATCGAGAATAATCAGGGGCGGATTTTTTAGGAGAACACGTGCAATTGTCAGACGCTGTTTTTCCCCCATGCTTAAGCGAATACCACGTTCTCCAATTGCTGTATTGATTCCATTAGGTAAACGATTCACAAATTCCCAAGAACGTGAACCTTTTAAAGCAGAAATAATTTCGTCGTCCGTCGTATTCTCCCTCGCAAGACGTAAATTATCTTTAACGGTGCCATCAAATAGAAAAGGGTCTTGAGCAACAAACCCAATATTACTACGTAATTCAGTTAGATTAATTGAACGAACATCTACACCATTAATTTCAACCGAACCTTTATCTATATCATAGTAGCGTAAAAGTAAGTTCGCAATAGTACTTTTTCCGGCTCCAGTATGCCCAACTAATGCTGTTATTTTTCCCGATGGTAAAATCAGATTAAGCCCCTCTATAATTTCACTACGGCCAGGATAAGAAAAATAGGCACTCTTGTAACAAACTTCAAGCAGCCCCTTTGGAAAAGGTTTTGGGAGTTTTGGATCCTGAATAATCAAAGGTTGGTCAAGAATATCGAAAACACGTTCACCTGAAGCCTTCGCCTGACTAAGCATATGGTTGAGGCCATTAAGCCGGGTTACGGGTTCATAAAGCATAGAACAATAAGCAAAGAAAGCGAGGAACTGCCCAAAGCTAAAACCTGAATTTTGCATAAGCATGTACCCTCCCATTCCCACTACGGCGATAGTTCCAAGGCTACAAAGGTAACTGGACAAAGGGCTATATATTGACCAACGGAACATAGCACGCAGACTATGTAACCGTAAATCTTTAGCTTGTGCGATAAATCGTTTATGTTCTCGTCCTTTTAAAGCAAAAGAATGAATAAGTCGATTACCCTGTATATCTTCAATAAGAAGGCTATTTAACTCACCTGCAGATTCCCTTACCTTTTTCCAGTTTTTCCTTGTTACTTTAGCATGTTGCCAGGCAAGGAAAAGCAGTATCGGAACAGGCGCTATAACGAGAACTGCGAGTTTAGGTTCCATCCAAAAAAGCATGGCAGTAATCCCAATTATTGTAAGTATCGCCACACTTCCTTGTTCGGTACCATCAAGTAGGCCTCTTTCCAGATTCTGAACATCTTCGATAACGCGCGAGGCAACCTCGCCACTTTTACGTCGATCGTAAAAGGAAACTGGTAAATCCAATAATTTAGCATGTAAATCGCGGCGTAGATCGAGCAAAACCTTTTGTTCTACAGTATTATTTACTCGAATGCGCAGGCAATTCAGCAGCTCACGACCAAAGTAGCATAGCGCCACAAGCAAAACCCCGTACCAAAGATATTCAAAATGGCCAGACTTAATAATGTCGTCAAAAACCCATTGAATAATACGCGGTACCATGAGCAGAAAAAGCATACTTCCAAAAGCAAGCCCGAGTGTTAGTCCGAATAGGAACTTATAACGGAAAAGATAGGCTGAGACACGCCAGATAATATTCATAGATTTTATGATAAATTTAAATAAGTAAATAGATTTTGGCTTGGCATACCTGAGATGTGCAACACATTATTTAATAGAAATGATAAAACCAGATACCGGTGAAGTTCTCTATGACCTACCCTCTCCTTATGTACCTCATGCCTGCGGTCTTCTTCATTTACCCAGATTCATTGCCAAAATCCGAAAATATCTAAAAAATTCATTGCCAAAATCCTATGAAAGAAATTTTAAACGTGGATTCGATGGGTTTCTTTGCCTTCACCTTGGGGTTGATCCCAAAGATATTGTTGAAGCAGTTCGTACAAGTAGGGATGATGTCGAACTAGATGTTAAGTTAAAAGCAATATTCCCAAAAAAATATTCAGGTCTATAAATGGAACCGAGAATTAACCCAAAAGGGTACACGTGGCATGGGTAAAGAAAAACTAGAAGAAATTAAAACTACCATGGGAATTCCAGATCGCGATGATCTTCATTCATTCGCTGATATGATCGAATTCGATGAAGATAGAATAGATTAATCATTGTCATCTGAATAACTATTATTGAATATTAAAACTAACGTATTTTCCAATTTGGAAATACTTCCACCAACTTGGTCGGGCCCCAGTTAGAACTTTGCTTTTAAGTTTTACCTTAAGCAATTATCTTTTCGTCTGTTCTCATCAAAACTAATATTGAGTTTAACAAGTAAAAATATGAAATCTTTGATCTATTGATTTAATTGCGCTGTAATGTAACTTGGACATGTACATCAGTTGCAGTAATCTCTCCCTCTGTAAGTACCTCTAGGTCTACAAGTTGATCTACTTGTTCTTTTATTCTCTCAATACTAAGCACCCCGTAGTTCTCTGTCCATAATTTATTACCTTTTGCTAAATTATCACGAATAATAATTTTTCGCGAAAAATCCAAAAATTCATCTTCCACCTCTCTTGATATCTTTCTATTGGCTTTCTTGATTGCTTCACTCCCCGGAACAGGATCTCCTTCAAGATATTCCGACCATCCTTTAATAAATGCGTGCATAAATCGATCAACAGCCACCGAATGTGATTCGATAAATTCTGTATTTGCGGCAAGGACAAGAGAATTCATATACCCGCTATCCCAAAAATTGAGAACTTTGGGTTTTACACCCTCCTTTTCAATAAAATAAAATTCAGCAATATAAAACCCTTCCTGAATAAAATTTTTATTAGAAATAAATTGCCCTAATCCAAAATTTTGTGGAATCACATTAAAAGCAATTTTGTATTTCTTTTTTAAATATGGAATATAAAGTGCTTCAGTACGTCCCATTATCGTTTCCCCATCCAGCTCTTCGAATCGATTAATAGGGTTATCTGCGTGGAGCATGAGCCCCGAGGGAGAATTGTGAAATACAGCTCCGATAATTTTCACTGGTAATCCTTTAGCCGCTGCAAGAATTATTTTGTTACTATCTGACTGCCCTATTTGTGCACGTCCCGAAGCCAGTATCTGGGGGACAAGGATATTATGTCCACCGCTGATTAGCCTAACATCCAGACCTTCATCCTTAAAATAATTTTTAGCTAAAGCTTGATAAAGACCCCCATGTTCGGGTTCTGGAAACCAGTCAAGCTGGACCGAAATTGGTAATAATTCTTCTTTTTCATGAAGGGGTAAACTACTTTTCTTGGAGCACCCACTCGAAATCAAAGTTAGCAAAATAATTACTATGAAACAAAACCCGTAAATCGTATAACATTTACCCATTTATCCAGCCTATAATATTTATACCTAAATCTATTATTTATTCTTGAATCATATATTGTTATGCTCGCATCTTTTCCTATCCACACTATAAAAAGGAGCATTCTAAAAATGCATGCTTCTATTCCAGATAAAATTATTATTCGCGAATATTCTGTCCACACAAAAATAGGCTATACAGTTGAAGAACGGACTAATGCACAACGCATCATTGTTAATCTTGAAATAAGTATTGATCCATGGCAGAGCGGTCCTAGAGAGGGGGATCTTAGTACAACCATCTGCTATGCTACTGTGAAAAATCAAATTGAAAATAATATTAAAAATAAAACTTGGATATTATTGGAAGAATTAGCTCTAGAAATTTGCTCACTTATTTTTAAAGAATTCGCGCGTGCGATAGAAATTAAAATTCAATTAAGAAAATTTGTTATACCCGACACGAAATGGGTAGGTTTAGAATTTTATCGCACACGTAATTGTCTCAAGCATGAAACTTAGGGCCTTTAAAATCTTTTTTGAGAACCCCCGCCACATGGTACACCACTAATAACCCTTTGTAATTTTAGTTTATTCAGCTGATATTTGATCATATAAATTTTATGTGTTCTAAAAGATTTAGCTTTTCCTATTGGAAAGAAATTATTTCTAAAGATCCTGTTAAAGCAGTACGGCAATTTTTTGATCGAATTGATTCAATCTCTAAAGTCGAGAGAGCAGCGGCCCTTAGCTGCCTTGTCAAGGAAAAGGAGTTAACTAATAGTTTCATTAATGCGGTTGAGTTTTTAGATCAACCTTTAGGATGTATTCCATATTTCTTTAAGGATCTCTTTGATGTCCATCCTTATCCCACTCAATGCGGCTCAACGTTACTTCAAAAAGTAAGACCGACTCCCGATAAATCATGTAATCTTTTCAAAGAAATGGCTAATAAAGGTTCTATATTCTGCGGGAAAACCCATATGAATGAATTTGCCTATGGTTTGGATGGTCTTAATACACACTTTGGTGATTGTCCCCACCCTAAATTTCCGGAACGATTAAGTGGAGGATCAAGTAGTGGTTCAGCCTGGGCAGTTGGAAAAGGGATAATTCCATTAGCCTTTGGCACAGATACTGGGGGTTCTATTCGAGTCCCTGCTTCCTTCTGCGGCATATATGGTCTGAGGCTATGCCCCCATCAGGATTGGGTGAAGAATGGCTGTTTTCCTCTTGCACCTTCCTACGACACTGCGGGATGGTTTACGTCGAATGCTGAAGATATGAGGACCAGTATCCAAACTCTTCTTTCACCTAAATGTGGAATTAATCGCTCCCGAGGTCTGTACTTCGAAGAGAGTGGAATCCCAATTGATAAAGAACTGAAAAAACATTATCGTCAAATGGCAAACTTTCTATGCCTTGAAAAGGATGAAATGGCACAAAATGTATTGTCCACAATCATCAATCATTGTGAAACTTGCTACGCAGTACTACAAAGTCGAGAAGCTTACGCTATACACCGTAAATGGTTGGATGAATATCGTGAATACTATGATCCAATTGTTTGGCAACGAATTGATCGAGGTCGCCGCTGGGAGGAAAAGGAAATTCGACATTCTGAGATTCAGCAGGAAACAATCAGATGTCATTTTAATAAAGTTTTTGCCGATTTTGATTACCTGGTAATGCCGGCCGTGCCTTGTCCGGCTGTTTGTAAAAACACCTTGAGCCAGCAATTTCGTGAAGGTTTATTAAGATTGAATGCGTTAGGAAGCATGGCTGGATTTCCAGTACTAACCATCCCAATTTATTTACCTAGTGGATTGAGCGGAGGACTCCAAATAATCTATCCAACTCCTCAAAGCCAAGTACCACTAAACATCCTCGATCAAATAATTTCAATGTAATGCGTTAGATTGTTAAAAGTATACTTCTTTTCTATTTTCTATAATATAAAAAGCCGCCCTAGGATTGGACGGCTTTTTATAACCAAACTACAAAAATGACGAAATTATTATCTTACTTTGCCAGACATAACATTAGATTAATTACTTTGACGTGTTTAAGTTAAAAACGTTCAAAAAAATGTGAATTAATAGCATTTGGAAGACATGTATGACCAGTTTTCAATACCCCCCGGGTGCTTTTTTTATATCATCCTCTATTTTCTATAAAGTTGAGTCCCTTTTAGAGGGGGAAACGAACTTGCATGAACAATATTTAATCTATTTGGTAGATGTTAAAAGAATCACTCGCAATAGAATAAACTTCATCATAAGAAAATTATCCATTTATTGACCTGGTGCCATCAACGCGATGATCCCTTTCATAGATTTAAAAGCCCAATATCTTAGTATTAAAGACGAGATTGATGATGCCATCAAAAAGGTCTTGGGAAGCTGCCAATTCGTCTTGGGTGAAGAGGTTCTTAATTTCGAATCTGAATTCGCATCAGAATGTGGTTCTTCTCATGCGATTGCAGTTAATTCCGGAACTAGTGCATTACACCTGGCACTTCTAGCCGCTGACATTGGACCGGGGGACGAAGTAATTACTGTTCCCTATACATTTGTCGGGACTATCGCTGCTATTTGTTACACTGGCGCTCACCCGGTATTAGTAGATATTGAACCACGAAGTTACACCATTGCCGTGGATCAGATTGAGAAAGCTATTACATACAAAACCAAAGCAATCCTCCCCGTACATCTCTATGGGCAAGCAGCCGATATGGATCCTATCATGGAAATAGCTAAGCGCCATCATCTCGTTGTAATAGAGGATGCCTGCCAAGCTTTTGGGGCAGAGTATAAAGGGAAACGTGTTGGTGGAATAGGTGACCTCGCTTGTTTCAGCTTCTACCCTGGTAAAAACTTGGGTGCTTACGGAGAAGGGGGAATTACACTCACAAATAATGCTACATATGCGCACACTATTCGTATGCTACGCCAATGGGGACAGGAGGAAAGATATATCCATTTACTTAAAGGTTTTAATTATAGAATGGATGGAATTCAGGGTGCAGTACTGAGGGTAAAACTGAAGCACATCGAAGCCTGGACTCAGGCCCGACGCCGATGCGCACAGAAATACAACGACCTTCTGAGTAAAGCAAATCTTATCACCCCAATTCAAGCGGCACACAATCGACATGTATATCATTTATACACAATCCGTGTTTCCAACAGAGAATCCCTAAGCAAAATACTTAAAGAAGAAAATATTGAGACCCTTATCCATTACCCGATACCTGTCCACCTACAGCCTGCTTATCTTGATCTGGGCTACACCGCTGGTGCTTTCCCTTGCTCTGAAGAAGTGGCAAAACAAATAATATCTCTCCCTCTATACCCTGAGATGAAGGATTCAACGATAAAGGCCGTATCTGATATAATTGTTAAATCATTGCCTAAATGATCCATTAAATGTCTGGGCGTCGTTTGGTCTGTAGGAGATAAATAAGCAAATTAAGGATTCATTTTTAGCGCATAGAGCAAAAATTCTAGCTCTCCTTCAAATCCTGTCGGTTTCTCCCATGTTTCGCCGTTCTTCTCAAGTAATTCAATTTCTTTTTCTACGTCGGCTTCATTTACCCCGACAACACGACTCAATCGAGAAAAAATGTGGGGCCGCAACCTAAATTCCTTAATCTTCTCAAGTTTTATTCCTTTGTGAAGGATACCTCGCATATGACCTTTTCTCCCTAAAGGAATTTCTTCCAAAGTTTCGTGTTTTATCTTAAATCTCTGCAAAACTATAACTTCCTGATAGATCCTGTTCTCTAAAATAAATTGCAGGTGTCTTAAGTGTTTATTTAGTAAAGACATGGGGGTGCTTGCCCGCATATGACAAATAATGGGAATGGATGACTCTGCAACAATTAGTGTATCTTCCGTAGTCTCTTCACTAATATACTCTTGTCTCTTATACACATCT
>PNEW01000040.1 GCA_002922725.1 Verrucomicrobia bacterium Opi.OSU.00C
AGATGTGTATAAGAGACAACTGTTAATGTAGTCCCATCTACCCGTATTATATCCGACAAAATGTTTACCCAGTGCTGCTCGAATTTCCATCAATTGAAAAGTTGCTTCGAGTTGTTCAACAAGGACGTAAACTTTAATCGTTCCAAGAGAAAGTCCTAGATGGGTTTCCAGCGCCGACAGCATTTCGTTCCATAGGGCTGCCTCTTCTGCAGTCTGAATTTTAGGTAAATAGAGAATAATGGATGAACTTGCCTCCTGCAATCGCTGATAGTTGTTCACTATGTATAGAGTTATATCGACAATCGATGCTGATAGCGCCATGCCGGTATCGTCGCGGATATGTCTATCGTCCAAATGTAATCCTCTGGCACGAAAGATTTTCGTTGTGAAGTCCAACTGAGTTTTCCATTCTTCGATGACCTCTCTTCCTAAAAATTCTATAGCCCATTTATTCATCTCTTTGGCAACTTTTTCGGCTGCCGTCATAAAAATAGAGTCTTTATGAATAGCCAATTTTAAATTTCTTTGATTGTCGAGTGACATGGTGGTGATTTGACCAAGAGCATCCTCACCATCAAACATCCAGCCATCGGCACCAGAGAGTAGAGCATAGGCTACATTCCGAATACTTCGATCAATGGATACTGTAGGTTTAGCAGCGGGCCCCGTACCTTGAATCCACTGCCTTTTTAAATCTTCAGGGATTTCTGAACCAATAAAATTTCCTTCTCTTGCTTCTTTTACTTTAATATTTGTTCCTTGGATGTAATCTTCGGCATTGAGAAACTCAATTGACTGTTTTTTTCGTGCCCGTTCAATTCTCCTCTCGATCCTTTTCGTCATGAGCATTTTTTGGGTGTTATTAAACCTTGCCAAAGAGGCCAAGGCGCTTATGACTTCCGGCGTATAAACATCTAAATAAGCACTCTTAAGTTCATTTTTAATTCGTATATTCATCATCGTTTGAATTTAGGGATATCTAGCATTACCGCGAGTCAATCTTCTTTTGACATGTATAAAGCTTTATAACGACGTATGAACTCTCGATCTCTTTTTTCAACCGCTTCATCAAACTTTTCCGGATTAACGAACCATGTTTTCCGTTCCTTCAAATGCTTGCTTATCTTCTTATCGATTTCGTTCGTGGGATCAGGTGGAGGGAAGCGTATATCTTCCGGCCATTTCCAGATTCCTGCTAGGTCATAGTGTTTGAATGGTCCTTCATGTGGCATTCGAAAGCCAAAAGTCGAAATTATTCCTAGTTCGATATCTTCTGCACTTGCCATTCCTTGAGCCCACAAACGAGCCGCTTCTTTAAATAAGACAGTTTGCAACCGGTTTATCAAGTAACCTGGCTCCTCAGTCTGTAAACGAATAGGTATTCTTCGGGTCTTTTTCATCAATTTATAGACTATATCGAAAGTCTCGTCTGATGTCTTTGGTCCTTTTCCAACTTCAACCCCAGGTACAATATGTGGTGGAGCAAAATAATGAGTTAATACAATTTTATCCTGTCTTTTTACATCAGAACCAAAATCACTGAGTACGAGGTGAGAAGTATTACTCGCAATTATAGTATGTGGAGGAGATAGCTTATCCAAAAGGTTGAACATTTCCCTTTTGTCTTTAGATCTATCAAAAATGGCTTCAGTTATGAAATCACTGTTCGAAGCCACCATATTAACATCAGCGGTTGTAGTTATCCTGCTTACAGCATCATCGGACTGTTTTTGATTTATTATTTCATACTCTATAAAAAGGGCTAAAGCAGACCTTATATTTTTCATTGACAGCTCAAGGATTTCATCGCTGATGTCATTCAAAACCGTAGGATATCCCGCTAAAGCAAAATTAAGTGCAATACCAAACCCCATCGTTCCGCCTCCAATAACACCGATCTGTTTTATATCAGCAAGTTCCATAGGATTACTTAGGTTTAAACCAAATGTGTATTTAAAAATTAAGGGTGAAATTATTTAATCATGTTCAATTTCCCCAGCGGCTTGGATTTATACCAGGAGCATCACTTTTCATCCCTTTAGGTTTATGTTCCTGATGCCAATCAGAACCAGATGTGTTGAGGCTTTGCAAAAATGGTTTGGCCTCATTAGGTGCTTCTGCAACTAATTTAGAATCCCATTCTTCCATTGGTTTGATCGGTCCGGCCCAAGCTGGGCGATAGCCAAATTGAATGAGTTCACGGTTGTGAGTGTCTGTGTTTGGGTGTGTGCCATGGAAAAGGTTGATTGGAATGATGACGGCTGAACCAGCCCTTACACATAAGGTAATCTCTTCGGGGTGGGATTTATAGCGCACGTAAGGGTTGGCCTGGGAATGAAAGGATATATGAGTTCGTGGAATTAGGCGAAAGGGTGCTCGTTCGGGTTCGAGATCGTCGAGGTAATAAAGCACACGAAGTAATTTTGGCGAACTGCCTTCGTAGTCAAATATAGATGATCCATAGGGTTGACCGTCAGTATGCATTGATATTCCAGGTGACCCAGGAGTTGTTCGTTGATAAAATCCTCGTGTAAATACGATGTCCGGCCCCATCACTTCAGTAAGAAATTCGACCATCGGCGGATGCCCAATCAACTTGGCAACTTCATTGCTATACCATTGAGGTTGTAAAGTTCCAATCTTTTGATGTGCACTATAACTTTTGTGTGTCATGGGAAAATCAGCAAGTTCCGACTTTAGTTTAGCAATTAGCTTAAAATCCAGGATATCAGGGAGTACAACATAGCCTTCCACCTCTAAATGTCGAATACGTTGCTGTGAAGTAAGCGAAGAGAAATCCGTCTCATCGACGTTCATAAAATCAATTAATTCTTCCGGATCAATTGTGGGTATTGTTACATTTTTCATAAGTCGTTCATTTGAAGTTAAAAATAATGCATCAGATTTTTATAGCATAGCAATTTTAGGAGAAAATGAAAAGGTAATTTTTGTAAACTGTAATGAAAATAGAATATAGGTTTCAGACATTTTTTTAATACGAGTTTTAACCTAATTGGCCCCTAATTTTGCAGAAATGAAAGATAAAAAATTGGCAATGGAAAAACTACAACCGTTCAATATTAAAATCGACCAATCCGCCGTGAACCAGGATCAGTAATAATTATACTTGTGTCAAAACTTGCTTTGATAAGGTGATATTTGATGTCTTTATAAGCTGGATCTGCCCAAAGGTTGGAAAATTCATTCGGATCGTTCTTAAGATCATAAAGTTCCCCGTGCTGGGTTCCGTGATAGACATTCAGCTTGTAATGCTTATCACGGTACATAGTAGCGAAAGACGGAGGCGTTGGTGGTTTCTCATCCTTTCCCCATGACAGGTCGAGAACATCATAATATTCACAGCGAACGTAGTCGTGGTGGTAATCTAATGGAGCATCTCCGACCAACATCGACAAGAGTGACTTTCCCTGTACCCACTCAAGTGGATTTTGGACTATGTCAGCAAGAGTCGGAGCAATATCGATTAGTCCTACCAGGGCATCCGAGACCACACCTTGCTGAATCACACCAGGCCACGAGAATATGAGAGGGACCCGCACCAAGCCTTCGTGAAATCGGCACCCTTTGGAACTCAGCGCGTGATCTCCAAGCGACTCCCCGTGATCGGAGGTGAAAATGATAACTGTGTCCTTGCGCAGTCCCATCTCCTCGAGCGTATCCAGGATCCTGCCGACGTTGCGGTCGATAATTTCGATCATACCATAGTAAGATGCTTTATCCCGCATGTGCCTCTCTCCTGGGCGCTCTGGAATTGACGCGAATAAGTGGCTTGAGAGCAGTTGCTGTAACTCTAGGTCTGACTCATTGAAGAGTGGTGGCGGTAAATCCTCGGTCTCGTAGGGTTTGCGGAAATCATCCGGAGCATCCATCGGGAGATGAGGATCAAAAGTGTTAATACTGAGGAACCAAGGCGAGCCGGTTCTTCGGCGTATGAAATCGATCGCGGTATTGGCGCACCAAGTAGTTTGATGCCATTTAAACGGAACGTTTTCACGATATTTTACGCCTCCTCGAAGAGTGTCATTTCGATTAGACTGATCGAGCACTTCGTCTAGAACACCATTTTCATTAAGCCAGTCGGTATACTCATTATTACTATCAATGAGTTGGCAAGGAGATTGGCTGTGATGAAATTCCTCATAGCCATCATCTACACGTTTCTCGTAACCATCCCAAGGGGAAGATAGGTGTAGTTTCCCGATTAATCCAGCGGTATAGCCTTGATCTGCAATATGTTTGGAGATGAGCTTTGCGCGATCAGGAAGATGAAGACACGCGTTCCCGTTAATGTTAGAATGGATAGTTGATGGGTAAAGACCTGTCATAAAACTGCCCCGACTGGGAGTACATATTGGGCTTTGACAGTAAGTAGTAGTGAATGCTGTACCGTCAGTACATAATCGGTCTAGATTTGGAGTTCTGATGTGGGGATTACCGAGAATTGAGACCGTATCGTATCGTTGCTGGTCAGTGCAAATCCACAAGATGTTAGGACGACGTTTCATATTTATACTCCTTGGGTGGTCAGTGCATTTGCATATCTGTATCACAATCACACTTTCGGAGTGAGTTTATAAAACAGTGATTGAGAATTGAGTATGCGATGAAAACTATAAGATCATTGTCATATTGGTTAGGACGGGGGTTGAAATGAGAGGGATTATTAACTGATTGTCAGGATTGACTAACAACTTTGCGATGACAAAATGTATTTAACTGTAATCAGGAAACTTTAGTTGTATTGGATATTAGTTATAGAAAATAACATAGAGTAGTTATGAAACTTAAATTAGCTTGCCCCGACTTTACCTTTCCATTGTTAAAACATGAACAGGCACTTCAGCTGATTGCCATGCTGGGTATGAAAGGTGTGGATATTGGATTATTTGAGAACCGTTCACATCTCCAACCATCAATCGAATTCAAAAATGTTCGACGTTCTGCGCGTCGACTAAAAAGGAAATTGGATAGCCTTGGCTTAAAAACGGCTGATGTTTTTATGCAGTCTGAGGATTCTCACACATTAGCAATCAATCACCCACAATGTTCCTACCGCCGACAGTTGAGTGAATGGTATTTTAAAACATTGGAATATGCAGCCGAGTGTAATTGCCATCATGTTACAATAACTCCCGGAGTATCTTATGAAGGAGAAACCTATTCAGATTCTTTTGCCCGTTCAATCGAAGAGTTACAATGGCGGGTAGAGGAAGCTAAAAAATATCGTATTGTTCTAGGAATTGAACCCCATATTGGTTCACTTATCTCTAAACCAAAGCTCGCTGAAAAATTAATAAAAAATGTTCCCGGATTGACACTAACATTGGATTACGGGCACTTTGTTAGAGAAGGTTATAAAGATAAGGCTATCGAACCACTACTCAAATACGCCAGTCATTTTCATGTGCGTGGTGGGTGTAAGGGCCGACTTCAGACAAGTTTCGACAGTAACACGATTGATTTTAAAAGAGTCTTTAACGTATTGAAGAATATAGATTATCGAGGTTGGCTTACTCTTGAGTATGTTTGGATAGATTGGGAACATTGCAATGAGTGTGACAATCTTTCCGAAACGATTCGTTACCGCGATTTTTTTCTCTCGTTGCAAAAGGGGTAAATAAGCAAATAAAAATCCGATGAAAAGTGTTATATACACGTATCAATTTAAATACTTGATACTTAAGATGTAGGAATAATTAAGGCTTGTGGCTGACGACTACAATATCAGATCCGAATAATGAAAGCCATAGTTTCGTGTACAAAGAATCCTGTTGCGATCGGTGTTTTAACAATCGCTACATTAACGAGATTTTTGGTATGAAAGTTACGGATATTCAGCAACCTTCATCTTTAAGTTAAGTCAAACTATCTTCTTCTATCACCCCTCGGAGGTCTTTCTTCTCTTGGTCTAGCTTGATTTACCTTAATTGGTCTGCCACCAATTTCAGTGTTATCTAGAGCATCTATAGCACTTTGTGCTTCTTTCAAGTCTGACATTGCAACAAAAGCAAAACCTTTGGCTCTACCCGTGTGTCTGTCATATATTATGTTTACATTGTCTACATTCCCATGCGCTGAAAAAGCTTCACGGATGGTCTGCTCGTCAGTGTCGTAGGGGAGATTTCCTACATATATGTCCATTTCTATATATTCCTTTTTATGTTACGCCATTGCAATTTATTACAGTTCTGAATAATGGCGTAGTACCAGATCCTGTTCTTGAATATTCGTCATTCTCTTTCACCTTATTTTTTAATCAGTCTGACAATTAGCCTAAGCCTAGCCTGACAAATTAATCAATTGCATAATTGGAACACCGATATTGAAAAATTGCAAGCTGTGTTTAAAAGAGAAACTTGATTACTTTAATTACACCAGTGTTGGATCAGTTCGCAATATTTTTTTGAACCTAGCTTCAGTTGATCTAAATCAATCCATTCATTATCAGTGTGTGCCATGGCTATGTTTCCTGGTCCAAAGACAACTAATTTTTCCATCGCCGTAAACGCCATGCCATCGCTACCATAAGACACCGTCTTTGGCGTGGTTTTCCCCGCTTTTTGTAGCACATCTTTTATAAAATCAGATTGGGGGTCACTATATAAAGGTGTACCAGATAACCCGGTCTCAAATTCAAGGCCACATTTTTTTGCTGCTTTCCGGGCACGCTTTATAAGTGGCTCAACATTTTGACCAGGCATGGGTCTGAAGCGAACAATGCAGATGCTTTCGGGTGGTGTGATATTTAGAGCCTTGCAGTTATCTTTCATAATTATATTCCAGCGCATGGTTGGCGGATCAAATTCCTCATTTTTCCACTTGGGGTCAGACTCAGTCTCGTCATGTAAAATTTTCATTTCAAGAAGAAATGGAATCATAGCGAGATTGGCATTGACTCCTTCATTCGTACTCGAATGAGCAGCTTTGCCATGTGATATAGCCTGAAACCCTGCAGTTCCCTTATGTGAGTAGACGACTTCAAGCATTGTTGGTTCACCTATTATACCGTTACTCTTGCCTTCTACCATTTCGCGATAGAATTTAGAGTTTTGTGCGACCTGCTTTGCCCCGTCTAGACTAATTTCTTCATCTGATGTACAGGTGATATATATCGGATTTTTTAGTGTTTCTGCTGGGAATTGTTCAGCGGCTGCTAAAATACAGGCAATGGATCCTTTCATGTCGCAACTACCTCGACCATAAAGTTTACCGTCTATAACGTTCGGTGTATATGGTCCTTTAGTTTTAGAAAACCAGGTATTAACTGGGACCACATCTGTATGGCCAAAGTAGGCCAGGCCACCACTTCCTTCCCCTTTCTTTCCAATAATACAGGCTTTTCTGATCCCATTGGGATCATCATATTCTAGGCGTTCGATTTTAAAGCCAATCTTTGTTAAAACATTTTCTATATAATCGCTAATTGCAACGTTCGATAGTGTACTTGTTGACTCAAAAGAGATCAAATTATGGCTATATTGGAATGAATCCATAACACTTTATCATTTCTATTGCATTTGTTGTCCATGAATAAATATAAGCCACAATTGGCTAAAGATAGTAAAATAAGTGCTTTTTCTTAGAGACTATTTTGTATAAATCATTATTTATAGATAAACCTTTAATCACTTCGTTCACTACTAAGTGCATGTATCATTAAGCTATGATCTAGGTTTCCGCCAGTTAAAACGACCCCGATTTTTTTCCCAAACATCTTATCTTTTTCTTTAAGTAATGCAGCTAAAGGGCTGGCTCCTGCCCCTTCTGCAATATTATGTGTATCCGTATAATAAATTTTAATCGCTTCAATGATTTGTTCATCAGAAACTGTAACTACCCTTGCAACATTTTTTAGTATGAATTCTAGGGCTAGCTCATCAGGGGTACGGACGGCAAGTCCGTCAGCCAAAGTATTACAATATTTGGTTTTCTCCAACTTTTTATTTTTATAAGAAAGCGCATAAGCAGGGGCTTTTTCTGATACTACACCTACTATCTCAGTCTTTAGATTTAACGCGTTTCGTGCGGCAATCATACCACAAATCCCTGATCCTAACCCAATAGGCACATAGACCGTGTGTAAAGTTGGAACTGCTTTCAAAAACTCTAAGCCATAAGTTCCTACACCTTGCACGAGTAAGGGATGAAAGGATGGAAACAAATGCAGGCCAGACTTTTTAGCTAATGCCTGAGCATATTCCCACGCAAAATTAAAGTCTTCCCCATATTCAATTAATTCGGCACCATATCCGTGCATGGCCCTGTTTTTCTGGACGCTGTTGTTAAATGGAATAACGATTTGAGCTTTTATTCGATTTATTTGGGCCGAAAATGCGGCACTCTGTCCATGATTACCTCGAGTTGCTGCAACAACTCCAGAAATTTTGCCTACAGAATTAATTAATTGATCCATATACCAGATTCCCCCGCGCACTTTAAATGATCCTGTTGGTAAGTAATTTTCGTGTTTGGTCCAAACTTCACACCCACATCGCATACTTAGGAGGGGCCATAAAAGCTGGGGCGTCGGCAAAAGATGCTTATATATTAAGGAAGATGCCGATTGAAAGTCGGATAATGATAGCTTTAAGTCCTCAATTGTGCTCATTTGCTATTAACGCTGTTTTTTGTCTTACGTAAGTAAAGAAATACGACACTTTCAATTTTCAGTATGAAATTCTCATAACTAAGAGAGATTGACCAGGGTCAATTGGCAATTAACTTTTTATCAGATAACTAGACGTTATGATTCATACGGGAGAATTTTCCATGAATTCATAAGAAGGATACTCCGTGATTAAAGTTTATTGTGACCAATAATTTATTTTAAGATATGAAATATATTTATTGAGTATGTTTTCATATAGTAATTACTCGCATTTAACGATAATTATCGAGGGAGCCTTTTTTATGTGGTTACTAGTAGACGGAAGCTAAAGTTATTTAATTGTATATTGTTGATTATAAGCAGAATACATAAAATATCTTGTTAGATACTAAGACAAGATACATTAATATTCGGTCAATAGGTCATGCCCAAGATGATTCTTAAGTATTTATGGTTAGGTAACTTAATCAGTCTGTGAAAAATTAGATGTTGCACGAAGGGATTTAGTTTTTTATTCGAGATACATACTTAAAATCAACACACTTACACTTATGAGCAGCGAGATATCTATTCAAAAATTACAATCTGAAATCGATAAGAGACATTTATTAAAACATCCTTTTTACCAAATGTGGAATCGTGGAACATTACCTCTCGAGGTGATGAGAAAATATGCTGAGCAGTATTATCATTTAGAAAAGAACTTTCCCACATTTCTTAGCCAGATTCATGTGTCCTGTACACACGATGAATTCGATGTTCGTCAAGCAATCACGAATAACCTTTATGATGAGGAGCACGGCATTGAAAACCACCGCGAATTATGGCTTAGATTTGGTGAAAGTATTGGTGCATCTAGGCAAGATATTCAAAATTCTATGCCTTTATCAGAAACTAATTCGACAATTTCAGTTTTTAATGAGCTCACCTCACGTTCTTACTTAGAGGGTGTCAGTGCTTTGGCTGCTTATGAATCCCAAATTCCACTTGTTGCCGAGACAAAACTAGAAGGATTGGAAAAAAATTACGCGATAACTGACGAACGTGGGCAGAAGTTTTTCAAAGTTCATGGGGTTATGGACATCGAACATTCAAATAGCTGGTGGGATATCATTAAAGAACATGCGATCACTGAAGATCAAAAGAGCCAAGTAACGGAAGCGGTAATAATGGGTAGAGATGCACTCTGGAGTTTCCTTGATGGGGTTTGTCGCGCCTATATGACAACTGAAAAACAGGATGAGATGGACCTCCTTTATGCAGAGTTGAATTATGCTGCCTGATTACATTTGAAGTTTAAAGAAAATAAAACTGTGATCATGGGGGTGCTAAATGTCACTCCCGATTCATTTTCAGACGGAGGTCAGTTTTTTAAGGTTGATTATGCCCTTACTCGTGCCAAGAAGCTAGTAAAAGAGGGAGCGGATATTCTCGATATTGGGGGAGAAAGCACTCGACCCGGTTCAAGCATTGTCAGTGCAGATGAAGAACTGAATCGCGTCGGGCCAGTTATTGAGCAGTTGGCCGACGAGATAGCAGTGCCTATTTCTATTGATACTTATAAGCCGTCAGTTGCGAAGGCCTGTCTTGAACGTGGTGCGGGAATGATAAATGATGTTTCGGGTCTGCGTTATGAAAATGGTAAGATGCTGGACCTGGCAGTGACCTATCAAGTTCCTGTTTGCATTGTTCATATGCAGGGACTACCCAAGACGATGCAGCAAAAGCCTAAATATAATGACCTTATATCAGAGATTAAGTTTTTCTTCACTGAACGCATAAAAGCGGCAAAATTAGCGGGGATTAAAGATGAAAATATAATTCTCGATCCTGGAATCGGGTTTGGAAAAACCGTAGAGCATAACTTAATTTTATTACAACGATTAAACGAATTTTCTGAATTTGGGTTTCCTCTCTTAATTGGGACATCAAGGAAATCATTTATTGGGAAGATTAGTGATGTGCCAACTGAGCAACGGGTAGAGGGTACAATTGCTTCCAATGTACTGGCAGTTATTAAGGGTGCTAAGATTGTTCGTGTACACGATGTACTCGAGCACAGACGTGCCTTTGATATTGTCGATGCAATAGAAGTTGCATGAGTGAAATAGTGCAAGAGGTCTATTTAGGACTCGGGGCTAATCTTGGCGATCGGGAAAAAAATATTGAACAGGCAGTGTCCTATCTTGAAAAACATGGAACCGTTATGGCTACATCAAGTTTTTATGAAACTGAACCTTGGGGGATTATTGATCAACCACTCTTTTTAAATATGGCGCTTCATTTGCGCACGCGTTTGGCCGCTGATAAACTGCTTCAGTGCATATTCGCAATAGAAAAAAAACTGAAACGTGAAAGAGTCATTATCAATGGCCCTCGTACGATTGATATCGATATATTGATCTATGGTCATGCGATAATAGACCGACCCGGCTTACAAGTGCCCCATCCCGGTATGCATAAACGGACGACAGTACTTCTTCCCTTAATTGAAATTGCTTCAAAGGTTGTTCACCCTGTCTTTCGAAAAACGATGGCAGAACTCCTAGAGGAAATCCGGTAGTTATTGAAGGGGATGAAATACTGGAAAATGGAAGGTTGGATAGTTTTTAAAGTCATTATCCATATAACTATTCGTCCTATAATTTTTCCAAGTTAATCTCTTCCGAAACGACTTTTACTATCGTTTCAACAAGAAAACGGTGCTCTCTTTCGAGAACCCGTTTTGACAGTGAATCAACTGTGTCGTCATCCGTTACAGAGATCGGGGTTTGAGCAATGATTGGACCAGTGTCATATTCTTCGTCGACAATATGAATAGTAATACCGGTCTCCTTTTCTCCAGCTTTTAACACCGCTTCATGAACATGTGTCCCATACATTCCTTTGCCTCCATATTTGGGTAACAAGGATGGGTGAATATTTATTATTCTCCCTTTGTAATGCCTCAGGATCTTTTCTCCTATTTTTTTCATATACCCAGCGAGTATTATGAGTTCGACTTCATGTTGTAGCAACGTATTGAGCATGGCATTATCAAGATCGACAGATGAGAAGTAGGTGGTTGTATTGAAAATATAGTAGGGGATATTTTCCTTCTTTGCTCTTTTGACTGCACCGGCATTACCATTGTTACTAATAACGATGGATGGATTCGCGTCCAGGCTGCCATCTTTACAAGCATCAATTACCGCTTGCATGTTACTTCCATTATGTGATGCAAAAAACCCGATGTTCATATGATTTATTTCTTATTCCTTATCTCTGCAAGATTCAGTAACCCTAATTTGTAAAAAGCTATTCAATGTAGAAAAGTCTTAAGCAAGCCATTTTATTATGTTCAATACTTAATTGTCACTTTTCCCCACCCTATTGGTTTATTTTTAAGGCTAATGATGGACAATTAGATTGCTTCTTACCGTATTCTTTCCCTCTTTCTTCATTTTTCTCACAAAACCGTGATATTTTGTTACTGATTATGCCTCAAATAAGTGATCCATTCGAGGTGGCCTTAATAACTTGTCACTTAAGTTACTTGTACCCGATTAATGATAATTTTTTTGAAAAAAAACATAGATTTAATTCAGAAAAAAAGAGGTAAATGACCAGGTTTAACCCTGCATCGAATCATCAATAGGTTCATAACCTATTAACTGACGTGCATATTCAATGTCCCAGCGCATCCCGGTGTTGTTTGACATCCCGTTAATAACCGCAAACTTTATCGCCGGATCTGCATGGATGCAACGTTCCATGAGCTGGCAAAGATCGGAATTTGAGATCCACATTAAACGAAACCATGATTCTCGATCTCGTGGTATATCATCTGATCGATTTTCATATCTTTGGACCAAGCCAATACGAACTGCTACAAACGAAATCCCATGTGCATCGGAAAAACATTTTCCCATCCGTTCTCCCATTAACTTAGCTGAACCGTAGGCAATACTATCGCAGGGTTGCCCATTCCTAACGAAATGCGTGCCTGGCAATGGGGGAATATCAGTCGAAATTTTTTCAGACAAGTGAACGTCCTTATAACCTCCCATGACGTGATTAGAGCTGGCAAATATGAAGCGATTAACGTTATTCTGAACTGAAGCAGACAGCACATTAATTACAGAATCGATGTTTGGACCAATAACTTTATTCCAAGTTTGATCGGGTTTTGGGTCTGCGGCCATATGTATGACGGTATCGACACCTTGAAAATAATCACTCCAGGATTCATTCCATATACTCAAATCTGCTTGATGGATTTCGCTATCTCCACGGGGGTCAATATCCAAGAGACGCATTTTATAGTGCCCTTGAAAATGTTGCCTTAGCTTGTCGCCAATATTTCCCGCCGCACCAGTGATAAGTATTGTCTTCACTTTAATTAATGGATTGTGGGTTCAAGGTTTAACGGGGTTAAGATGTTCTTAGTGATAATAGTGATGATGAGATAAAGGGCAGATGAGTATTTATCCATTCATCTTTACTGTCATTCAATCGGTCTGACCACTCAGGTGCTACCTCCTATTGTTATAATTCACAAACAGGTTGTTGCATGGCCGCGATTATACGATCTGGACTCATGGGTAAATCATAAAGCCTCTTACCAATGGCATGGTAGATAGCATTTGCAACAGCTGCTAAAGGTGGGACAATGGGAACCTCACCCACACCTCGAATACCATGTGGACTATTAGGGTTGGGGACTTCCACTAATATAGTTTCAATCATGGGAAGATCTAGTGAGGTGGGCATTCGGTAATCAAGAAAACTTGTATTAGCAATGGCACACTCTTCATTATAGAAGAAACCTTCATTGAGTGCCCAACCGATACCTTGAACAACACCACCTTGAATCTGGCCTTCCACGTAGCTGGGATGAATAGCCGTTCCCACATCCTGAACCGCTGTGTAACGCAAGATTTCTACTTTTCCGGTTTCAGGATCAACTTCGACATCAACAATATGGGTAGCAAAGGCATTACCTGGACCACTTGCATTAATATTACCGCTACCAGTAATGGGACCACCTGTGATGCCTTGTTCGGCAGCGACTTCCTTAAAGCTAAGTTGTTTTTTTGAGTCTGATTTACTGGTGAATTTCCCATTATTGAATTTTATATCATCTTTATTGATCTCAAGCTGATTAGCTGCTCGTATGCACATTTCTTTGATAACATCCTGGGCTGCAAGGTAGCATGCGTGTCCGGTAGCGTAGGTGACTCTGCTACCACCGGTACCATCGGTATAAGCGATAGAATCAGTGTCAACTACCATGGGATTAACTTCATCAACACTCAGGCCTAACTCTTCTGCAACGATCATGGCCATAGAAGCGCGTGATCCACCAATATCAGCAGAACCCTCGAGTAAATTAACGGTACCATTAGTAGTAACGTTTATGACAGCAGCTGACTGGCCACCTCCATTAAACCAGAAGCCAGAAGCTACTCCTCGTCCACGATTGAGACCCTCTAATTTACTTTTGTAATGTTTCGACTGCATGGCTGCGTTAACAGTCTCTTCACACCCAATTCGATTAAAAACTACTCCGTCTGCACGACGATCACCCTCTTTAGAGGCGTTTATATGGCGAAATTCCAGAGGATCTAGATTAAGCTTTTCCGCAATTTCATCTAGGATCGCTTCTGAAGCATGCGCTGCATTGGGTGCGCATGGAGCTCGGTAGGCTTGTGATTTTGGTTTATTAACTACGACGTCGTAAGCATCTACACAAAGATTCTCGATATTATAAGGAGAGAACATACAGGTTGCACCGGCACCCATAGCCGACCCGGGAAAGGCCCCTGCTTCAAAATACAAATTGGCTTGTGCAGCCGTAATCTTACCTTCCTTGGTAGCACCCATTTTTACTTGAATGTAAGATCCGGGTGCAGGACCTGAAGCTTCAAATACTTCTGTGCGCGACATGACAATTTTAACAGGATGGCCGCTTTTGTACGACATTATTGCTGCAGCCGGCTCCATATAAATAGGAAATTTACCTCCAAAACCTCCACCAATTTCACAAGGAATAACTTTTATTTTTGAGATTGGTACTTTTAAAACATCAGATAGTTGGGCACGGATTTGAAAGGGACCCTGTGTACTCACCCAAACAGTTATACTTCCATCTTTTTTCCAATGGACGGTGGTATTATGGGGTTCAATATATCCCTGATGGATCGTCGCATTATTATACTTACGCTCTAAAATAATATCTGCCCTGGAAAAGCCTTTCTCTACATCACCGAGCTTAAAAAGATTATGTGTGGCAATATTGCTGTGTTTTCCTGTATCTTCACCCATGGCTTGCATCGTCCTTTTTTCGTCCAGTAGGGGGGCATTATCTTTTATTGCTTCGCGAACGTCTACTACTGCGGGCAAAGTTTCGTAATTTACTTCTATCAGATCCAAGGCTTCTTCGGCAATATGTGGACTGGTGGCGGCAACTGCTGCCACAGCATGACCTTTATAAAGAACTTTATCTGATGCCAGGGAGTTACTTGCAATCTCTCGGATGTCAACGATTGTTTCGCCAATATTGGAGAGTTTACTGACAGTTTCAACCAGGTCATCAGCGGTTGCAACAGCGCGGACACCAGGCAACTTCAATGCCTGACTTGTATTAATTGATAAAATACGCGCGTGTGCATGGGGACTGCGTTTGATTTTTCCGTAAAGTAGGTCAGGGATACGGATATCGGCACCGTAGATGGCACGTCCTGTTACCTTGTCCCAGCCATCATGTCGAATAGGCCGAGACCCAATTACATTGTATTTACCCTTACTATTACCTGAAAAGTCCTGTATCATATCAATTTCCTTTGTTATGTGACGTCAAATCTTAAAACATTATGATTATTGTTATTTCTTATAAAAAAATTAGATTGTAAATACCATCTTATTTTATCCTAGCTGGCAAGTCTGAGATCTTGGGAATCACCCTAATTTCCCTGCATTGGGGGTGCCTAAAGTTCTTAATGCCTTACCTCTTCTTTAAAATAACATTTAAAACTAATTTTTTTACTAAAAATTCAATTAAGGTGGGTAATAACCACATTTCGTTGTTTTTTCCATCAACTATTTTCGATATTTAGTTGATTTTGGATATGAATTTTAACGCTTATGATGGGTTAAAATTCTCTTGCCGCTTATTTTCTATCTGTTCATGCAATGTGGCTAATATAAAACAATTAAGCCATTTATAATAGATTAGAAATTCGTTGACCCTTTAAAGATAGATATTGTCTAATAAGCGACTTAATCTGCAATAAATAACTTAAATAATATGTCTAAAAACCT
>PNEW01000041.1 GCA_002922725.1 Verrucomicrobia bacterium Opi.OSU.00C
AATGAAGAAAGATACACCACGTCTTGTAACTTTACTCTTTGCCAGTAGCATTGCCGGTATGGGAGGTGGTGTAATTATTCCCGCAATGCCACAGATCCTTGAACATTTTCAGGATGTTCCCAATGCGGAGTTGCTCGTCAGGCTTTTCCTTACAACACCGGGGCTATTTACTGCCATCGGTGCCCCACTCGCTGGAATTATTGTCGACAAATATGGCCGGAAAAACCTGCTTATTTTCGCTATTTTTTTATATGGGCTTGGAGGTACCACTGGTTGCTATCTAGATTCCCTTTACGCTTTAATGGTTGGCAGAGCATTATTAGGTTTATCCGCCGCAGGGACAATGACTACCTGCGTAACCCTAATGGCTGATTATTATGATGAAAAAAGTCGCCAAAAATTGATGGGATATCAATTTTCTGTTACTAGTTTTGGTTCTACGATCTTTTTGGCATTGGGAGGTATTCTTACAGAGATTCACTGGCGGGCGCCATTTTTTATATACACTATTCCTTTTCTTATCTTTATTGCCGCTATTTTTTTTATAATTGAACCGCAAAAAAAAGAACCCCAGAGATTAATTCAGAAGGAAACGCCAAAGAAAAAGTTTCCTTACCTATTACTTGGTTCTATTTATTTACTCATCTACATGACTATGGCAATATTTTATCTCAAAGTAGTCATCTTTCCCTTTTACATGAATGAAATCGAACCAACGAGTAGTACTAAAGTAGGATTAGCTCTTTCTTTAGCAGTTTGTATCAGTGCTTTAGTATCTTTAAAATATGGATTTATTAAGAGTCGATTAAGTTATATCCACATCTCTCTCGCTGTTTTTATTCTCACTGCGACAGGCTATCTTATTCTCTACAGTGCAGGCAACTATTGGGTTGCGCTTATCGGACTCATTGTTACCTCCCTTGGTTTTGGAATGTTTGCACCTAATGTTACGGTCTGGGTAAATGCTGTTACGCCAGAAACTTATCGTGGTAGGGCGGTCGGTGGAATGACAACCTGCATTTTCCTAGGCATGTTTTCATCACCTCTAATAGCGCATCCACTTACACTTTATTTTAGTCTAGCTGAAACTTATGCAATAGCTGCCTTGTTTCTCTTAGGGATTTCTGCCATTTTTATTTCCTACAGCCTAAAAACCTTTTTAATTAGAACCTTTACCTGATTATCATTTCAACAAAAACTTTATTTACATCTTACATTAACTTTTTACTTACATCTGGTTTAAATTGAGTCTTAAAATATTAATGTGTTTAAAATGTACCCACTCCTTTTTTAGGATTTTATTATATCTTGCTACAAGTATTATTCCTTTACTCACTTTGGGAAAACCACGTGCACGTGATCTGGGTATTCAATTTAGTGGGACAACTGGAAAGTGGAACTCCATTACCGACGTTGCGGGAGTAGAAGTTGGATACACCACGATAATAAAGGGGAAAGGCGCACTTAAAGTGGGAAAAGGGCCTGTTCGGACAGGCGTCACTGCTGTGCATCCACGTGGTAGAAACAATTTTGGAAAAGTTTTTGCTGGTTACTTTTCCTTAAATGGTAATGGTGAAATGACAGGAAGCCATTGGGTGGAAGAGTCGGGATTTCTCGAAGGTCCAATTATGATAACCAACACACACAATGTTGGAACGGTTATTGATGCCGTTATCGCCTGGTCCCTCATTAATAATCCAAATGGATATCCTATCAGTTTACCCGTTGTCGCTGAAACTTGGGACGGGCGTCTTAATGACATAAATGGCTTTCACGTTAAGCAGAAAGAGATATTTCATGCTTTAAATAGTGCCAAATCGGGGCCATTAGAAGAGGGTAATATCGGCGGTGGGACTGGTATGGTAGCTTTTCAATTTAAAGGAGGAACTGGAACTTCCTCTCGTCTTCTCCCCAAGGATGAAGGCGGTTATACAGTAGGGGTCATAGTTCAGGCAAATTTTGGCCGTCGTTCCCAGCTTACCATTAGTGGTGTGTCTGTAGGTAAGACAATAGACGACCTCATGCCAGAAATACACAACCAGAAAAATAAAGGTAGTTCTATTATTGTAGTTGTTGGCACAGATGCCCCTCTACTCCCTTATCAACTCAAACGGGTTGCTAAACGTGTAACTTTAGGACTCGCTCGAACAGGTGCTGTTTCATCAAATTCATCTGGAGATATTTTTATTGCCTTCACCACTACGAATCTTGATCAAACAGACACGAACCTTACGATGAGCGCTCCTTTTTTAAAAAATAAAACTTTAACCCCCATTTTTGAGGCAACAATTCAAGCAACAGAAGAAGCTATTATCAATGCAATGATCGCAGCTGAAACGATGACGGGGATAAATGGTAATACTATTTACGCAATACCTCACAATCGCCTGCTGGAATTGTTTAGGTAAGTATACCTCTTTTGGTCAATTTAAAGTTTAAATTGAATCACTTCTTTACTTTGATCATTGTAATTCCTGTGAAGCCGTATAGGATCGAAATAAGGGGAGTAATCAGGTTCAAAAAGCAATAAGGAACGTAGGTCCAGGGCATCACACCCAATGTTGCAATCATTGTAGCACCACAGGTATTCCACGGGATCAGAGGTGAGGACAGCGTACCACTATCTTCGATAACGCGTGAAAGGTTTTTTGTGGCAAGTTTGGCATCAATATAAGCTGCCTGATACATTCGTCCCGGTAAAATGAGTGCTAAATATTGATCTGCCGCAATGATATTCGTTCCAATGCAGGTAGTGGCTGTTGCTGCAACCAAAGACCCAGCTGTATTCGTCCTTTTTAGAATTGATAATGCTATTACCTTCAACATCCCAGATTTTTCCATCACCCCACCAAATGATAAAGCGCAAATTATGAGAGAGATCGTCCACATCATACTTTGAAGACCCCCACGGTTAAGCAGATCATCAACAGACTGTACTTCGGTTTGTCCTTTATAGCCAGAGTGAGCAATTTCCAGAATTTTACCAAATGATATATCTTGCACAGTCATACTAATCAAGCTTCCTAAAAGTATTCCACCAAGTAGCGCAGGTATAGCAGGGACACGAAAATAAACAATTAAGACTACGAGTAAGATAGGCAAAAGAAGTAGCCAATGAAGTATAAATTTTTCCTGCAGTGTATTTGAAATCATATGCACATCTGCTTGTTCTGTTTGTCCAAAACTAATATTTAAACCAATTGTTAAATATAGGATAAGTGCGATTATCAATGCTGGTAGAGTTGTATAAATCATGTGCCGAATGTGTTCAAATAATTCAGTATTACCTACGACGGCAGCAAGATTTGTACTGTCAGACAAAGGAGACATTTTATCGCCAAAATAAGCACCTGATATAATAGCTCCTGCTGTAATCGGTACAGGCAACCCTAAGCCATCACTTATCCCTATCAGTGCCACACCAACAGTACCTGCCGTTGTCCAAGAACTACCAGTTGCTAGTGAAACTACGGCACAGATAATGCATGCCACAAAGAAAAAGTAAGTAGGTGAGAGTAATTCCAAGCCATAGTAGATCATTGTTGGAACGATGCCGCTTGCGATCCAGGTACTAATTAGCATACCAATAAGCATTAGAATGAGGATCGCTTGCAGCGAAATTTTTATCCCTTCGATAATTCCATCTTGAATAGATTTCCATTTATAGCCCAACCGCCAAGCCATCATTCCAGCTATAATCGTACCCCCTATTAAGGGTAAATGCGGATTTTCACCTTTTAAGTTGATGATATAATAACTGAGAAATACAAGGAGGAAGATTACAGGTATCAGCGCTTCCCATAACTGCGGATAACGAGGTTCACTGGATGCTTTTTGAGACAATTCAGACATAATATAACTGTATTCAGATATTCTAGTTTAAGCTATTCATCAATAAAACAACAAAATTTATGTAATAATTGTTGCTTCATTAATCACGAATAAAGCTTTTGTTGTTAATATAAGTTTGCTCTTGTCACTATACCCTATCACCTGAAATAACTTTTATAAGGATAAAATTATTATGAGTATAATCACAAAGATTGAACCACAAATAATACCTTTATGGCCCGACGCCTCCCCTGGAATAATTGAAAGTATGGGAAAAGAAGAAATAGTACATCGAAGTGAAGTAAAGCTTGATCGGGCCATAAAAAATGTTTGTTGCCCTACCTTAACCTATTATTTACCCCCTGACAATATTAACACTGGAACAGCCATAATCGTGTGTCCCGGTGGTGGTTTTAAATATCTGGCTATTGATAAATCGGGCCATGATATTGCACAGTGGTTAGTTACCTATGGCATCAGCGCTTTTGTTCTCTCTTATCGCACATCCCCTTATGAGCGATCTGTAGCCTTCCAGGATGGTCGCCGGGCAATAAAATTAGTAAGAAGTCAGGCTGAAGAATGGGGTATAGATCCTAACCTTACAGGGTTCATGGGGTTTTCCGCCGGTGGGCATATTGCATCTGCACTATTAGACGAGCGAGAGTTCAACAACGATGATCCCATTGATCAATATTCGAGTAGGCCTAATTTCATGTGTCTATTTTATGGAAATGATAAATCTAAAGTAACACCCCATATGCCCCCAACTTTTATCGTCCACGCAACCGACGATATTGCTGCCCCCGTGAGTATCAGTGTTGATTATTTCCAGGCTCTACTCGCAGTAGGTGTATCAGCCGAATTGCATGTCTTTGCTAAAGGAGGTCATGGTTTTGGCTTGGATCTTGATGATGGCAATACTCATATGTGGTCTGACTTGCTTATAAGTTGGTTGCGTAATCAATCCATGTTAGGTGAAACTTAAAAGCAGACTATAATTTTACAGTTCCAACACCTGCCAACAACTATCGAGATCTCTTTCGAAATTTTAAGATTTCTTTATTTGGAATGCTTCTCGACCTAGGAAGAACTCTATATTTTTGAAGTTAGATGGGGTAATCGCAATGCATTACTCTAATGAGGTTACTCTATTTCTTACTTCTTCCGCCCCACCTTGGTTAAATATGATCTATCAACTTGTATAGGAGGCCTAAAAATATGGCTATGCAAGAGTTCATTTCATATTTCTCTATACTGCGCGTTAATAGTCGAAATCATAATTTAAAGATCCCTGGCACTTTAATACGGAAACGATTTAATTTTGTTAAAAAATAATTTAAGAAAATTTGCGTTTCTTGTGCTTTTGAATTGCAATCTATTTTTCAAAAGCCAATCTAGGCCTTTTCGTGTCAAGCACACAGCCTTCTGTAAATTTAATACTGGATCATTTTGGCACTCATGGCTCTATTACCTTTTATGAGTAGAATAATTGCCGATGTTGGAATCAGCATGGGTGACGAAGGTAAAGGCAGACTTATATGTGAAGTTATCAATGAGTTGCGCCAAACCAACGATGGAATAAATCGCGTGGGTGCAGTAATGAAAGTAAATGGTGGAGCTAATTCAGGCCATACTGCAGGTGGTCTAAAATTAAATCTCATTCCTGCAGCTGTCATTAATGCCGATGTGCCCTATTTAGCTATTGGAAGTGGTGTAGTAGCCGACCCACGAAAATTCAAGTGGGAAATTAATCCACTTGAAAAAAACGGTTTTAATATCATGTCCCGATTGTTAATTGATGAACGTACGCAAGTTAGTGATCTCAGCCATCGCTTACTTGACCTAGCATGGGAAGACTATCGGGCAAATATACTGCATGAAACCCCGCGTGGTTCTACCGGTCGTGGTATTACCCCTGCATTCAGTGATGAAGTAGGGCAAAGACAAATCTACTACTGCGATTTTAAAGGAAATAAAGATGCCTTTGTTCAAAAATTGACCCAACGCATAAATCGTGTGCTTCTCACAATACAGCATGTCTGTCAGGTCAGCCCTGAGAGTTGGAACAGTTTTTTTGAAGTTTTAACCAATGCTGAAATACGGGCAAACGCCAGTAGCCTTGAGGCGAATATTTTCAAAAAAGATGAGTTTGATTTCCAACAATATATGGGTTCTTCCCCTTTCACCCTCGATAACGATGCTCTTATTGATATTTATTGGGAAGCCGGTTTGATTTTCAAGAACAACATTGGGGATGTCCGTGAAATGATTCTTCGTGAGCTCAATAATAATCGGTTTATCATTGGTGAATTTGGTCAATCTTACTGGTTGGATAAACGCCATGGGTTTTCTCCTAATGTTACCGCTTCTCACACTTTCACTCCTGAGTTTTTTCAATCAGCAGGCATCCCTCTACAACCCCTTCATACAATCGGTGTTTGTAAAGCCTATGACACAAAAGTTGGTACCCACGTTTTTCTTACTCAATTCCCCGAAAATCACCCACTGGCAGTAAAACTAAAAGCATTAGAATTTGGCACCTCTACTGGTAGACAACGTATGGTCGGTTGGTGTGACACTGTGGAAAAAGGAGAAGCCCTCCGTTACGGGGGTTATCAGGATCTAATGATAAATAAACTCGATGCGCTCAGTTACAGTAAACAATGGCAGGGTGGAGAACTACTTATTTGTATCGCTTACCGCGACGCTGGTGGGAAACTGTATTATCAACTACCCCGCGACGACACTGTACGACGTCTACTTCAACCAGTTTATGTTCAACTTCCCGGGTGGGAAGAAGACATCTCTGCTATAAGAAACTTCGAAAATCTTCCTGATAATGCGCGACGTTATATTGCTATACTGATGAAAGGTATTATCAATGTCGCTTATCGTGATGGGACCCGCCCAAAAACTCTTCCCAACTTGCGCTATATTGGCGTCGGTCCTGACCCTTCTCAAATTATCCGTGATGTTCCCCAGACTGAAAAGCTTCTCGCCCTCGCGGGTAGTTGATTTATAAAATGTGATCGTAGTTGGTAAGTAAAACGTCCGACTACTATGCATTTTCGTATTATCATAGTTACCCATCTTCCAATACCATTCACTGTTTACTTCTTTCTCCTTACTGGTTCCTCATAGGGTCAATCCTGAAGACTTTGCTCTTCAACTGGAAAATCATAGTTAAGTGCTTCTAAAATCTCTCCAATAAGGTATATAGTTCCCGTTGCCACTAAAATATCCCCCTTCTCTCCTACGCGACATAATCCGGGATAAGGGAAAATGGTTTTTACTTCTGCATGACGAATCTTGCCCGCATAGTCTTTGGGTATATATTTTTCCATTATCTCAAAGGGACAAGCACGAGGTTGATTAGGTCTGAGAAGAATAATTTCTTGTGCATAACGAGCGATAATTGGTAAAAGTACTTTTGCACGAAATTCCCCGAGTGTGCCAGCGAGAATAATAGGTTTAAGCCGTGTTTTATGAACTAGATCTTCTAAATTACCCGCAAGCATTGTGGCCCCCTCGGGGTTATGAGAAGAATCCAGAATTAATGTTTTTGAATCAATATAATACTCTTCCCATCGACCAGACCACTTAACTGTCTTAAGTCCTTTTTCAATCTGGTTTGCAGCAAGACGAAATTTTTCTTGTAAAAGATTACTAACGAGCATTGAAATCGCCGCATTATACCGCTGATATATGCCGTGAAGATTTGTCTGTGGATAATCTGTTAAGTCATTGTTAAAATATTCCCGGATACTGTATACAGTTGAACCTCGTACTTCTGCAATTTCACGAATAACTTTTTCAGCTTCACAGGGCAATTGTCCAAGAACAACGGGTTTTTTATCCTTAATAATTCCTCCTTTTTCCTTCGCGATTTTTTCAATCGTGTCGCCTAGTATATTAACATGGTCTAAACTGATCGAAGTAATAACCGAAATTTCGGGGTCAACGACATTAGTTGAATCAAGCCTACCACCTAAACCTGTTTCAAAAATACCGATGTCAATTGATTCCCTTTGAAAATGCAAAAATGCCATTGCAGTCATAAACTCAAAAAATGTGGGATGAGAATCCGAACTTTTTTTTGCTAGATTATCTGCTATTTCTTTTAATTCATTCGTGTATTGCAAAATCAGGCTATGGTTAAGGACCTGACGATTTACCTGGATACGTTCACCTTGAAATACGAGATGAGGAGAAGTAAAAAGACCAGTTTTATAACCCCCTTGTCGATAAATAGATTCCAGCATTGCGCATGTAGAACCTTTGCCATTTGTTCCAGCAACATGGATGACAGGGAACTTCCGCTCAGGATGTCCTATAACTTTTACAAAGCGTTGCATCCGTTCGATACCATACTTAGCACCGCGACATCTCAGACCATAAAGATAGTCTTTGGCTTCGAGATAATTGCTAAAATGTGTAATCGGCATTCTTCACCTTAGCGAGTGAACTAAGTGTTGGCCAAACAACACTTCAATTAATTATTTTTCCCATTAAATGGTTCTTTACCTACATAAAGGGCATGAAGCAGGGAAATTAGGCGACTACGAATTTCATTTCGGGGTACAATCTGATCGAGAAGTCCATGCTCTAGCAGAAACTCTGCAGTCTGAAATTGATCAGGTAATTCTTCTTTCGTTCCTTCCTTTATGACCCTTTTACCAGCAAACCCAATCAGAGCGCGTGGTTCCGCGAGTATAATATCTCCAAGGGAGCCAAAACTAGCAGAAACTCCTCCATAAGTGGGATTTGTAAGAATTGAAATATAGGGCAACCCGGATTCGTTCAATTTTGCCAACGCCGCACTTGTTTTTGCCATTTGCATTAAACTAAGAATGCCTTCTTGCATACGTGCGCCTCCAGATGCCGTGACAATAACGAGCGGACATTTCATCTCGACTGCTCTTTCAATGGTACGGGTGATCTTTTCACCTACCACCGATCCCATGCTCGCTCCTTGAAACCGAAAATCCATCACTCCCAGTGATGTTGTAATTTCGCCGATTTTACCAATTCCACTTATTACCGCTTCGAACATCCCTGACTTTTTCTGATCTTTCACCAACTTATCTTTGTAACCTTCAAAATTAAGCATATCTATTGAGGTCATTTCCCTGTCATATTCTTGAAATGTGTTTTCATCTATAATCGATTTAATACGTTGATTAGCTTTAAGAGGGAAGTGGTAACCACTTTTTGGAACTACCAT
This sequence comes from Verrucomicrobia bacterium Opi.OSU.00C, assembly GCA_002922725.1. Lineage (GTDB taxonomy): Bacteria > Verrucomicrobiota > Verrucomicrobiia > Opitutales > PNEW01 > PNEW01. The sequence continues at coordinate 9,056 of PNEW01000041.1, forward strand.
TAAATTTTTCTCCAGTTCTTTATTGTATATTATTTCTCCAGAGATAGGGCACGAAGTATAAAGATTTTCTGGTATATCCTTTTTGTTTTTTACAACGACAGTTGAGTATTTTGGTTTACTGAAAAAAGCCATGGTAATATACTATTTAAATTAATCTTTGATTGATAATTGAAGGTATAATAAGATCTCTAGATCCGTTTATGCAAAACTGTAATAAAGCTTAAGAGTTCCGTTTACTTAGGCCAGCTCTATTGAGCTTGTCCTACTGTCAAGATATCTAAGTGTTCATAGCTTACACGATGCATCCTAAGTAAACATGTAGGCTGTGTTAAATACATCTTTTAAATATTTTACGTCTTTATATATAAACATTACTTTAAGATAAAGAAAATTTATTATCCTACACTGACGCTGACAATCAAAATATAGACTTACTTCTGAGAAAAGAATTAGCATGATAGTATCGGTAACCAAAGGCTAAAACAAAGACACCCATAATAAAGGCAGGGAACACCCCATCGATAACCATTTCGCTGCCCCAGATAAAAACTAGTGCATCGTTATTTGTTTCCGCTACCTTATGATAAACGGAACGGAAGCAGACCCATCCCGCATGCAAACCGATACATGGCCATAACGATCGAGACCCCAAGAATAAAAAATTTAACATTAACCCAGCAAAAAAAAGATTGATAAACTTAAAGATCTCGAAAGTCGTGAACACGCTAAACAATACCCAAAATCCAACATAAAAACCGCTACCAATAGATATCACATCATACATAGCCATGCTTTCGGGTATTTTTTTAAAATGTATTGCCGCGAAAAATAACGCACTGATAATCACAGCAATAGTTGGGTTTAAAGCTGTATAAAACATTCTAAAGACGACCCCACGAAAAACTGTTTCTTCGACAAATGCTACTAATAACCCGCTTATGATCCCAATCATTAATATGTCAGTAAATTGACCCGATGAAAATGATAATTGTATATTTAATCCCATAGTAAAAACCTGGATTAAGGCGACGATTATGAGCATGGCTAAACCTATTCCAAACCACTTTATTGCCAATCGCCATTCGCGAAAGGAAAAAGAATATCCCAGTGAAGACCAGGAAAGAAGTCCACAGTGTTTTAACACCCAAGGTAAAAGCAGGATAACAGATAACCATCGCAGCCGGTCAAAATAACGAGGAAAGTCTTTCTCTGCAAGGTACAGGACCAATTCATTGGGTGCCACCTTTGCCCATGCTAATACCCCCCAGTAAATCCATGGACTAATAATCGCAGCGATTAACAAAGTACCAATTAACATGCCTGTAAGCATCCAAACACCACGCCACGATTTATTATCATATGATAAGCCAAAGAGGAGAAATTGATGCTCACGCTGCTCACACATGATTCCAGTGTGACTGTCAGTTGTATAGCAAGTCAAGATTACACAACGAGAGATTTCTCTCTTTTAATTACCTTCATGTGTTTCATCCGGTCACATGATAATTAAATTATCAACCCTCAGTTGTGTGGTATTAATCGATCAGCAGATGATGATCTTACCCCAGCTTGGCAGTCCTCTGCTCTAATAATTGTTATACCAAGCCCGAGTAACTTCTCCTTAATCAAGGATAATATTTTAGAAAATACTTTCTATGATTTATTTAACTCATCTCCGAAAACTAATCTTCATCAAATCTTAATATTTACTTAATACTAGCTACATAAAAATATGTTTCATTTATACAGTTTTATATTAAATATCCTCTTCATAATTAACTATTTTTTCTGACATATCAACAAATGTTATTAATCAAAATTTTATTATCTGTGCAATTAATCCTTTGTCCAATTAGTAAAATGATGAAATTGCGCCAACTTCTTATCCTTTTATTGTGCTTGTTGATCGCACCTCTCACTTGGGCTAAAGAAGAGAAATCAATTGAGGATATAACTCAGGAACTACATACATTAAAAAAAATACTGAAAACACAAAATGAGAAAATCGTCCACTTGGAAGGCTTGCTTGAAAAAGTTAGCCTAACTATAGATGCTGAAAAGCCTGTTACTCCTGAAAAAAGAACTTTCATCCCTTCGATGAAAAAGAAGAAGATAAAAATTGGAGGAGAACTTGAATTGGAATTTAAAACAAGTGAAATAGATCGTCACCCCGATGCTATCAGGCTCTTTGATGGTGGTCACCAGCAAACCTTCGATATGGATAAGGCTGCTATTTATATGAAAGCTATATGGAATGATAACCTATGGACTTATTTTGAAATAGAACTCTCTGAAAACAGTGCCCATATCGACACCGCCTATGCTCAATTTGATTTACAAAAGGATGACGAAAATAGTTTTTTCATACGTGCGGGTCTGGACCATCAGTTCACTAAATATAGCCGTACCACCGAGACCTACCCTATCAGTGGATCAGCTTTCTGGCGCGATGAGTTTTCACAAGTTCGTCTCCACGGAAATCACAGCTTTGGTGGTGGTAATAAATGGCTTTACTGGGATGCGATGCTTGGTAACAGCTACAATGTTGATAATACTGATAGCTCTTTAAGTGAAAATCCAATTAAGGCTAATGAGATCATGCAAGATGACAACGACTTCCAACGAGATAGCGACAGCCATTTACAATGGGGCCTCGGCCTGGGAATAACACCTGATATAGGTCCGCTAGGTAGCCTTGATGTCAGAGTTTGGTATATAAACGCATCACTTAATGTCGATGAAGGAAAATCCGGCCAAAACATGATACTCGGGGAATTTTTTGATGATAATGGTATCTTGCATCCTACAACCAATAACACAGAAAAAGAACAGGTGGGTGTACGCGTTATTTATAGCAACAAATTCAATAATGTAGGGATCAAAAGTATTTTTGAGTACATAAATGCTCAGGATGGTTTTATAGATCGTGATTCCTGGTACAGTGAACTCTCATTGCAGTTTAAATTACCTGGTACAGCCCTCTTTAGGAATGAAGTTTGGTTCACTGGTATTCAACCATTTATCCGTTTTGAAGAATATGATGTTGATGATCGCTATGACAACCAACTTGCTGCCCCCGTGACTTGGGATCGTCAGCGTTGGCTACTCGGTGCTAATCTCTCATTAAACAAACTCACAAAGTTGCGTTTCGAGTATTTGTATAATAAAGAACAAATCGATCATCAATCAGGATCCCGACTATATAATGCCCCGATTAGAGGTATTGCTAACAGTGAATTTCTCACACAAATAGAACTTAAATTTTAACCTATCATACGATTCATTTTTTCCTAAATAAAAATTGAAATCATATTCAAATTAAATATGAAATTAATATTAAAAAATTATATAAATAACATGATTCACTGTCTATTACTCGTCCTGATTTCAACAGGATTCTATGGTTGCGGAAACAAATTAAGTGATGGGACATCCTCAGAACTCTCTGGCATCGTCAAACTCGATGGTTCCAGCACTGTATTTCCAATCAGCGAAGCTGTCGCTGAGGAATTTCAGAGGGGGAACCGAGGGATAAGAGTTACGGTTGGCGTCTCGGGGACTGGTGGCGGCATGAAAAAATTTGGGAAAAATGAAATTGACATCACTAGTGCATCTCGACCGATTAAACCAAAAGAGATTGAACTCTGCATTGAAAATAGTATCGAGTTTGTAGAACTGCCTGTCGCTTATGATGGTATCGTAGTAGTTGTAAATACGGAAAATTTCTGGTGCTCATCTATGACCGTAGAGGAACTTAAACTACTATGGTCTCCTGAGGCTCAAAAGATCATTACCCATTGGAATCAGATACGACCGGATTGGCCCAAAAAGCAAATTCATCTCTTTGGAGCAGGGGCTGACTCGGGCACCTATGATTACTTTACTAAAGCGATAGTGGGAAAAGAGCATTCCAGCCGCGGTGACTTCACGGCCAGTGAAGATGATAACGTCCTCGTCCATGGAGTCTCTACCAATCGTTACGCACTTGGGTTTTTTGGTTACGGCTACTATTTCGAAAACAAAGAAAAGCTTAAACTTATAAGCATTGACGATGACAATGACAGTAATGGTAAGGGCCCAATTACTCCCGATGCTACAACAATCGAGAATGGAACATATCAGCCACTTTCACGCCCAATTTTTATCTATGTGAATAAACAATCGGCAGACAAAAATCATGTTAATGCTTTTGTCGAATTTTATTTAAAAAATGGAGGTGCACTTGCTTCAGAAGTTGGCTATGTCGCGTTAAGTGATAGTATCTATAAATTAGTAGTTGATCGTTATCGAAACCGTACCTTAGGATCAGTATTTGGAACCGCCGGTTCTAAAGTCGGCGTCTCACTTGATAAAGTTTTAAAGTAAAAATGTGACTTCTATATTTCAAAACTCAGCAAAAAAAAAAGTCCAAGTTTAAAGAGCCTCTATTTCGTCTTTTTCTTTTTTCTTGTGGTCTATTATCGATAGTAACCACTGTTTGTATTGTGTCTATCCTCATTTTTGAATGCTGGGACTTTTTCCGCGTAGTTTCATTGAAACAATTTTTTGGTGATACCCAATGGACACCCCTCTTTGCGCAGAAGCATTTCGGAATATGGCCGCTTTTCTGTGGCACCTTAATGGCAACGACAATTGCAATGCTGGTGGCCTTACCAATTGGGTTGATTTCTGCAGTATATCTCAGTGAATTTGCGTCTTCAAGAATTCGATCTATCGTTAAGCCCACACTTGAATTACTGGCTGGGATTCCTACTGTTGTTTACGGTTATTTTGCTTTACTTTTTGTTACACCTCTTTTGCAAAATATAATACCCGGCTTATCGGGATTTAATGCATTGGGCCCAGGATTGATCATGGGGATAATGATATTACCTCTTGTTACCTCATTGAGTGAAGACGCCATGTTCGCCGTGCCTTCAAATCTTCGTGAAGCCTCTTATGCTTTAGGAGTTAACCGACTGCGCACTTCTTTTTTCTGTCATCGTACCCGCTGCTTTTTCAGGAATATCTGCATCCTTTGTCCTTGGTATCTCTCGTGCTATTGGTGAAACCATGATCGTTACTATTGCTGCAGGACAACAGCCCCGTTTCACACTTAACCCACTTCAACCGGTTGAAACAATGACCGCCTATATTGTTCAAGTAAGTCTCGGCGATACACCTGCCGGAACGCTAGAATATAAAACCTTGTTCGCTGTCGCCTTCATGTTATTCATAAGTACATTTATCCTTAATATTATTAGCCATCATTTACGCCAACGTTTCAGGGAGGTCTACGAATGAAACCGAATAGATTATTACTTCAAGGTCATCTGAAAAAATTGCGGCGCGAGGACTACGCCTACCGCACTATAAGTGTTCTTATCATATCTTTATTACTCCTTGTCTTGGGCACTTTAATTATCGACGTTTTACGCGATGGTTTAGTTCGGTTCAATTGGACATTTCTATCCAGTTTTCCTTCTCGCAAACCGGAACAAGCTGGTATCCTTGCGGCTCTAGGGGGATCTATCTATTTGATAATGCTTACTGCTTCAATTTCTACCCCTATAGGTGTTGGAGCCGCACTCTATCTCGAAGAATACAGTAGTAAAAATAGGTTTACAAAACTAATTGAATTAAACATTGCTAATCTTGCTGGTGTGCCATCCATAATTTACGGTCTTTTGGGTCTCGAAATCTTTGCCCGAATGATGCGATTTGATCGTAGCCTTTTAGCTGGAGCCTGCACCATGAGTCTACTCATTCTACCCATTATAATTATTGCTTCACGCGAAGCTATTCAATCTGTTCCCTCTTCTATCCGTGAAGCTTCCTACGCCTTGGGAGCTAATAAAATGGAAACTATTATCCATCATATAATTCCCTGTGCTCTCCCTGGTATTCTGACCGGGAATATTCTTGCTATATCAAGAGCAATGGGAGAAACAGCACCCCTAATAGCCATGGGAGCACTTACCTATGTCGCCTTTGTTCCTGACGGTTTATTTTCACCTTTTACGGTACTTCCTATTCAGATCTTTAACTGGATATCTCGCCCACAAGCCAGCTTTCACGTCAATGCAGCTACCGGAATCCTAGTGTTGCTTTTACTTCTTTTAACAATAAATTCAGTCGCAATATGGATAAGGGCTCGATATCAAGTGAAAAAATAATGGTTGCTACCCAACCTACCCCAAAAAGCGAAGATGCAGCAGACCACACCGATAAAATGACAG
>PNEW01000042.1 GCA_002922725.1 Verrucomicrobia bacterium Opi.OSU.00C
TGGTAGCACTTCGCCTGTGTAATTGCGCTATCTGGTTGTCACTCTCAACCTGTTGCTCTAATTTTTCGCGTGTTGCGTGAAAGGCTCCAATCGTGTGACGGCGAAATGCGTAGCAGTAGAGACGGGCTAACGTGATTTCATCGTCAGATATACTGTGAGGGCTACGTCCTTGTGCATGGCTTGCACTTGCTTTTTCGATCAGCAGAGTATAATTTGCATGGGCCGATAGTTTAATATTGTGCTTATTAGTGATGTTCATGCGTGTAACAGGAGATCTGGACCTTATTATTTTTAAGGGCTCATTAATCTTTACTACTACCAAACATATAATTAGTCCATCGATAAATGGTCGAGCCCGATCATAAATAGGAATATTGAAAAAAAAGAGAACGAGAGATTAAAATTCCAGGGACTGGCAGAAGGAAAACAGACCTTCATGCTAATATATTAGAAAGATGTCCTCCATGAGAATGGGAACTTGAAGCATGGCTGGTAGTCGCGAGAGTAATCTGTTTACGGGAAAAAACCTCCACATAAATGGACAACCATCACGTAGTGTAAGATTAATGCGGAGATATCCCAGTTGTTGTCCATACTTAATTTTAAGTCATAGGTCGTAGTTTTCTCCCGAATGGCAAAAATTGGATCACTCCTCAAACGAATTCGATGAATAATCTCTGTGTGCATTAAACCATGCGATTAATCTATTTATACTTTTCATGAATATTTCCTTTCCTTGATTAAATTTAATAGATCAAATGAGGTGATGTAAACAGGCACTGTTTATTATAATTAAATGTGTGAGTTAATTCTCTGATCGCAAATGGATGCTTAAATAATTACACAATTTCGTAGAGTGAAATAATAATTCGTAATATTTGACATCGACCGACTGATTACATAGTTCCATAAAATGGAGTATAAATATTTAGGTAAGACAGGGGTGAAGGTATCAACTTTATGTTTTGGGACGATGTCATTCGGGGGGGATGCCGACGAGAAAGAATCGGCAAAAATGTTTCGCCGTTGTCGAGACCTTGGGATAAATTTTTTCGATTGCGCGAATGTATATGCTAATGGACTCTCAGAGGAAATATTAGGCAGATTTATCGCTGATTGCCGAGATGAAGTTTTAATTACGAGTAAAGTATATGGTCCTACCGGACCAGGTGAAAATGAAAGAGGATCATCTCGACGCAATATTGTTCTCGCCGTAGAAAAAAGCTTAAAACGATTAAATACAGATCGTCTCGACCTCTATTTTTTCCATGGATTTGATCAAAATACCTCGATCGAAGACTCCCTTAAGGCGATGGATGATCTAGTAAGACAGGGAAAAATTCTCTATCCCGCAGTGAGTAATTGGGCCGCTTGGCAAATTGCAAAAGCATTAGGTATTTCCAGCCGTGATGGATTCGCTCGCTTTGAGTGTGTCCAACCTATGTATAATTTGGTGAAGCGACAAGTGGAGTCAGAAATTTTACCCTTATGCCAATCTGAACAACTTGGTGTTATTCCTTATAGCCCATTAGGGGGAGGACTACTCACCGGTAAGTATAGTGACAAACAAAAAGTGAGCAAGGGTAGACTCCTAGAAAATGAAATGTATGTTCATCGATATGCGGAGGCGAATTATCATAATGTTGTGGAGTGTTATATGGATTATTGTCGAAGGAAAAACATTAATCCGGTAACTTTAGCAGTTGCCTGGGTGCGGGCGCATCCTGCAGTAACGGCGCCGATCATAGGAGCACGCAGTCTTGAACAACTGGAACCGTCCTTAAATGCATTAGAAATAAAAATGGATCCATCATGGTGGCTGGAAATTTCAGCACTCTCTCCGAGACCTCCAATCGCCACAGACCGCAGGGAAGAATTTGAAGAAAGTCCTTTTGCCTGACAACTATTGATGAGTTATGGTTGCCGACGGCAAAATCGTCAAACGAGATCAGTTTTTAAATAATATTGTTAGCGTGGATTAGCGATTAATCCACGCATAGATTAATGTTTGATTCTGGGATAGAATTTCTGCTGAAGGTAGATGAAGACTGTAGATTTTAACTATAGCACAAAAAATGCCTAAATTAGTTAAACGATATTTATTTCAATTGTTATTGAGTCTAATCTTACTTGGCATCTCGGGTTATTTATTTGTTGATCGTATCGGTGGTTTATTTCAAACGCCGTTCCAAAGCTCAATTAGAGGATGGGATGACTCATTTTATTATTTCTGGCTACGTTCCTTTTTTGTAGATGGAGATTTTGATTTCTCAAATGAAATCAATTATTGCGATACTCTTGATGAGGATGCTCGTCAACAAGCCTTATCTATGCCCCTCACAGAAAAAGGATACTTGCCTAATAAATATCCAATTGGCTGGGCACTTAGCAGTGCGCCCTGGTATTTGTTCGGGGATTTGGTAACGAGGATAGTGAACTTTTTTGGAGGTAAGCTTTTAACTGACGGTTATGGCCCTTTTTATCAATTAATGATAATGAGCGGCCAGTGGATATATGCGTGGTTGAGCTTATTCTTTATATATAAAATAAGCTGTCAATTTTTAGATAAAGGTAATGCTTTTTTTGCTGTAGCGATTATTTGGTCGGGATCAGCACTCTTTTATTATCAGAACATTCAATTATCCATGGCTCATAATCTGTCCTTTTTTGCTATTACTGGTTGTTATTGGGTAACATTGCTTATTAAGGAGAATACGAAATCATTATTTCTTTGGATAGTTTTAGCAGTTTTATCGGCGTTAGTTATTCTATCGCGCTTACAAGGTATTGTATATCTCCTATATCCAGCTGTGGTTATTTGGGCTTTATTTTATAAAGACAGAAAACTGTACCCCTACCTCATTGTTTTTATATTCATGGGGATAATTGCCTTACTCCCTCAATTGTTTGTCTGGAAGATCCTTTATGGTCAATATCTCCCCTATACATATCAAGGGGAAGGCTTTAACTGGTTGACACCAGACTTTACAGGCGTGCTTTTTTCTCCCTTTCACGGGTGGTTTTATTGGACGCCGATCATCTTTATATCACTCATTGGTTTTGCCAGTTGGACTTGGAGAGTGAAAAATATTGAAGCTGCTACCTGGAGTATAGCATTATTGATAACTGTTTATCTTAATGCTTCCTGGCATGATTCGACTTTTGGTGCGTCGTTTGGCGCTCGCGCCTTTGAAGGAGCTACTTTATTTGCGATCATAGGGTTGGGGGAAATGTTCCGTTTAACCGGTATCAGAAAAAGATTAAAATATATATCTATTGTTATTGGTTTACTTTTTTCTATATGGAATATTAATCTTATATTACTCGTTCGGTTTTGGAAATATTCGGGCATAACCCTAACACAAAATGTTACCTACAAAGATATCGTTAACAGTTCTTATAAATTCTGGTTTGATAAAGATTAATAAACTCCTTGAAATTAACAAACCTCAAGTATTTTTCTCTACAAGCCCAATAACTTGGGCTTTCACGGTATATTCACTTATACAAACAAGAATCCAGTTCTTAAAACCATTGATTTTAAAATCATATGATGTTTCCTTCGTGATTTGAAAAATGTATTGTAACTTACAGAAGCTATAGTGTAATTAACTGACAGTTAAGAAATAAAAATGAGATATCTGAAATATTCAATGATGACAATGGGTTTTGCGATTGTATTGGTGTTTTTTGGGGTTGGCTTTCGTGGAACTAGCTTAACGGCGCGTAATATTGTAGAAAAACAACACGAAAGAGTCGGACCAAGGGGCAAGTTGAGATATATAAGATGGTAAGTCTCGATAAACAGGGAAATATTATTTCACGTGAAGCATTTCGTATGGCACAAACTAATGATGATGGTACACGGAGAGTACTATTACGGTTGATTAATCCAGCTGAGGTGAGAGGGGTATCACTATTAGGTATTCAAGTTTCTTCTAATGAAGCTGAACAATACCTCTATATACCCGCGCTGAACACTGTTCAACGTATAAGCGGCAGCGGGAAAAGGGGTAATTTTATCGATACAGATTTTGCCTATGAAGACTTACTTTATAGCACACCAAAAAATTACGGTTACGAACGTAAGTTTGATGAAAATCTGAATGATGACAACTGTTACGTGATTGAGACCGTTGCGTTAGACAATGAGGCAAAAAGATCCACAAATTATTCAAAAAGAGTACTTTGGATTACACATAATGATTTCGCACTTAAAAAGATAGATCACTATAACAGACAGGGAAAACTCATGAAGACTTTAACATTGACTGATTTCGAAGAAAAGTCAGAAAGTCTGCGGCTTCCAACACGCCTTGAAATGGTACACCATATCAAAAAGACCTCCTCAATGTTCGTTGTTACGAGAGGGAATTACAATTTAACTCTAGATGATACATATTTCACCCCGGAAGGTTTGAAAAAATTGGAATGGGGATGATGATGCCACTATTCTTGCAAGCCTTGATCCATAACTATATGCTTTCATAAATTGGTGTTATTAGATTTATTTTTTATCTAGTCGTTTATTAACAGTATATCAATATTTTGTAATTAAGAGGGCACTCTCCGGTGTGGAGACTTATAAAGTTCAGTTATCAATATGCCGTCCCGGTATTGTTGGTGATTGCCATTTTAACTGGCTTATCCTGGACCTTAATTGATCGCCTTCGTTTGGATGTGTCTGTTGATCAGTTGCTTCCTGATAAAAGTGTATTAAGGAAGACATATGATGATACTCGTGCTACTTTCGGTTCTGATAAAATTGCGGCCGTTTACATAGAAGATAATACCTTATTCTCCTATACTACACTTAGGCGGCTCGAGACTTTGTATATTACGCTTTCCGCTATCGATGGTGTACAGAGGGTAGAAAGTCTTTTTAATATTAGTCATATAAAATATCGGGATGGTTGGTTGGAAACAGGGCCTGTCCTTGATATTATTCCAGATGATTCTCAAGATCTTCAGAGAATAAAAAACGAAGCAATTAAAAACCCCCTTTTAAGTGGTAGAGTCATTTCGACTGATGGCAAAGCGACAATGCTCACTCTTTATCTTGAAAATGAAGTTACTGCTATACGAGAGACTAAGGTAGCACAGGGTGATGAACTAGGACAACGGAATGTAGAACACTACATATACCTACAGATTGAAGAGGTATTGAAAAATTTCAATGAAGATTTTGACCAAGTATTTCAAGTAGGGGTTGCGGCGATGCAGGTGGAGATGAAGCAATTTATCATTGAAGATCAGCGTTATCTTTTACCTCTTTCCGCACTCTTGATAATTACAATCATTGGCCTTGCGTTGAAGAGTGTTCACGCGGCGATTATTCCCATTTGTAATGCTACGGTTAGTACGATTTGGACGCTGGGGGTACTCGCTCTTTTTGACATACCCATTAATATGCTCAATTACATTATTCCCGTCCTTATTATCGTGGTCGGTGCAACTGAAGATGTACATATTCTCTCTGAGTATATTGGGTTACGTAGGAAGGGTCAATCAGGGGCGCATGCCATGTCGGGGACTGCGGACAGAATAGGGCTTACTCTATTACTTACCGCGATTTCCACAATTCTGGGATTCGCTGCGACAGGTTTAACCGATATTATCGCGATGCAACACTTTGGAGTTGCGGCTTCTTTGGGTATGTTATGTCGATTTCTCACCACTTCTTTTTTTCTTCCATCATATCTCAGAATATTTGAAACCCACTTTTCCATCAATTCAAATAAAGCACGTTCACTTATTCCGTGGAATATTGAAGACAAACTGGTGGGTACAATAATGCAACGACTCATTCAGCATCCAGTATTAGTTGTCCTGATATTTATTATTATAACAGTACCCAGTCTATATTTAGCAGATAGGATCGAATTGAATAATGACATGCCAGCTTTTTTAAAAAAAGAGACGAAAGTTGTTCAAGATATCAATACCGTAGCTGATCGTCTATCAGGATCTAAAGTTATTAATATAGTACTAAAAGGAAATCCCGGTGATTTTAAGCGTAGCGAAAACCTTAAACGGCTTAAAAATCTCACTGTTGAACTGAAGGATAGAGAAGATCTTGATTCGGTGGTATCTCTTGTGGATTATATATGTCTTGTTAATCGCGAGATGCAGGGAGGTGGTTCGGAACATTTCGTGATCCCTGACAATGATTCACTCATTGCTCAGTACCTGATTTTTTTTCATAGTAGTGATCTGCGTCCATACTCGACTTATGATTATTCTCAAGTCAATATTGCGATTCGCACAAATATAGGGAATAGTACTCATTTTAACCGGGTTATCGGTGAAATTCGGGATTTACTTGAAAGCGGCCGATTTGGTCCTCTTGTTTACTCGATCACTGGAAAGTCTGTGCTCGTTGCAGCAGCAGTAGATAATATTGCCAAAGGGCAGTTAAAATCTCTTATGACTATCACAGGTTTACTGTTTATCATTGTTGCAACATTGTTTCTTTCTTTACGCTGCGGATGTCTTGCTGTTTTAGCTAATCTTTTTTCAGTTGCCGTCATTTTCGGTTTCATGGGCTTAGTACAAATACCACTTAATCTTGGTACCTGTATGGTTGCAGCTATCACCATCGGAATAGGGGTTGATGATACGCTTCACTTGCTAGTACAATACAACCGCGAGTTGAAGTCGTTAAAGAATGAAAAAAAGGCCCTTGAAAAAGCGCTTCGTAATGTGATCCTTCCCATCATCGTTACCTCGTTCGGCCTCGCTGCTGGATTTTTTGTTCTTTCTTTTTCCAGTTTTCTCCCCATTCAGCAATTTGGTATGCTTAGCTCAATCGTTATCTTAATAGCAGTAATTGTTGACATGGTTTTAACTCCCACACTCTTTTCGATGAAGCGGCTTATTACACTTTGGGATTTACTGGGGATTAAATTACAAAATACGTTACATGATAAATGCAGGCTTTTTCAGGGTATGACCATATGGCAAATTAAAAAATTTATTTTGCTTTCGCACATGGAGGAATATCCAAAGGGAACCCTCGTCATGCGAGAAGGGGAAGTTGCTCACGTCATTTACATTATTATTGAAGGTGAGATGGAAGTTTCTAAGCAAATAAAGGGAAAGCGAACTAAACTGGCAAACCTTGCTCTAGGTGATGCGGTTGGAGAGATAGCCCTGATTTATCAAAATAAAAGGACTGCTGATGTTCGCGCAATTACCGATACAAAAATGCTTGCTATTGATTGGGATTCTTTGGAAAAAATTCAACGCTATGCGCCCTATCTTGCATCTAAATTTTATCTCAATCTTGCACGTGTTCTTGGCCTTCGCGTTGTGCAAACAGTGAGTCGTCTCGATAAGGAAGTTTAGGGAATTACAGATTTGCGACTGCCGATCGAAAATGTTTCGATTAGCTCTTGTCATATTGTAAAACTATACGGAAATGGTACAGAGGGAATGTCCAATTACTGACTTTTAAAAAATAACTTTTTTTATTAAAAATTTTCCTTTATTGTTTCATGCTAAAGGATTTCTGGGGCCGTAGCTCAGTCGGAAGAGCGCTACACTCGCACTGTAGAGGTCGTCGGTTCGATCCCGATCGGCTCCACCAAAATATTGTAAGGCAAAGGTTGATCTTCATGGTAACTGTCCTGTGGGCCGAATGAAGAGCATTTGTGTCTATAATGATTACAGGTTTTTATAAAGGGATACTATATTTAGAGAAATTAAAGGCAGACTACCCTTAGTACCAAAGTATAATAATAACTGTACATCTATTAACAAAATAAAAAAAAGAACGGACATTATATCTATCTCTTTGGTTTCCAGAGTGTAAGTTGAGTAGGGACCATCAAAAGGTTCCAACGTAACTCCTATTAAAGACGTCTGGTTAGGCGGGACACCAAGGGTGAAACCTCGTAAACCTTCAGTATCTTCAAAATGAAAAAATACTTCTAGGTCTCGTGGACTGCTGTAAAACAGATGGTTTTTCCATTGTCAGCAAAAGAAATAATATTTAAGGTTTTAATTTTAAAAATCAATTCTCACTTCTTTTAATTTTGGTGACCCACACCCATAGGGTGATATAAATGTCGCTTTATATTGCATCCATTGGGCATTACTTGGGGCTTCTTCTATTGTTTCACCAGAAGTTTCATAATAAAGTTTTTCTTTATTCGGTCCTGACCAAATGGCGGACCCTAGTCCCTCTTCCGTTTCACTCCACCGGAGTTGGAATTTGATTTCTAAAATTTCTGACTCTTCACTTTCCCAATGAATGCGACTCGCCTTTTTATTACCCAATTCAAAGGGTGGGGAGAGATAATTCTCTTCAGGTTTTCTCGTATAGGCGTTTCCATGATCATAGGAATACATTCCATGAGGGCCCAACCCAGGGAGCCGTGTTGGCTCTTTAGCGAAAAAGCCTTCGGAACCATTCCAGTAGATCAATGAATCAACCTGGTGTCCTATATCATCACGGTGGCATGCTAGAACAATATCGATCCAACCATCGCGATTTAAATCAATTTGAGTAACGTCACCTGACCCATAAGCTTCAAAATTTACGGGATTATCCAAGTCCAATGTTTTGCCATTACCCCAGAATAATTGTGCGGGTGGCACTCGTGTTGTGGGGGTTGCATAGGCAGAGACCATAAGATCTAAGTTGCCATCATTATTGTAGTCAGCGATACCTGTATATCTGGCGCTGTAAGCACCAAAATATTCCTGAATATTTTTAGGATCATAACCTTCAGAGCTACCGTAAAAAATGCGAAAGGTATCTTTATGCCTAAGACGGGTGCCAATAATACTTGCAATGATATCCAACCAGCCATCTTTGTTTAAGTCGGCAAGATTTATTTTTACGAC
The DNA here is from genome assembly GCA_002922725.1 of Verrucomicrobia bacterium Opi.OSU.00C. Classification (GTDB taxonomy): domain Bacteria; phylum Verrucomicrobiota; class Verrucomicrobiia; order Opitutales; family PNEW01; genus PNEW01. The sequence goes on from PNEW01000042.1 coordinate 8,851, forward strand.
ATCTCCTGTAGCTGCGCAGGGTAGAAATTGTATGTTTTTATCGGAAAAACCATTGGGCTGACCAAAATAAATCAATAACTGATTCCTGAAATCGTGAAAGATAATATCAATATACCCATCTTTATTAAGATCTCCAATGGCTGAACTGAACCCGTGATTTTCTATATGATCGATCCGTGAATTTGAAAATCCACTCGCGGAGCCATAAAAGATGATAGAGCTTTTTTCAGGATCGTTCTTTATTTCTTTTACAATCGATACGGCGAGAAGATCGAGGTAACCGTCGCGATTAAAATCAGTGATTTCCACATCGAAGTGTTCACCCCTTAATGTTTTAAGGTCTGTAAACTTATCAGCATCAATACCTTTGGTTAATCCAGTATATATACGTAAAGCATTTGGGATACTGAAGACCACTTCCGGGTACCCATCCAAATTTAAATCGGCAACGAGTGCGACATTACTATGTTTGGTTTCCAGTATAAGGCGGTTTTCAGGGCTATACTCTGCTTTTGAATTACCAAGGTACACATATGAGGGTACATTACTAACATGACCATCATTAACATTGTTAAAGACCACTTCCGGTACGCCATCCCCGTTGAGATCACCTACAGTATTTCCTCTTACCCCTATGGTTGGTAACCAAGTTGTGTTGTCGTCGGTATAACCATTGGGTCCATTCCAATAAATAGGAGACTTTGTTTTGAATAGATTTCCTTCAAAATGTTTGCTGATGATCAATTCAGGAAGATTATCTCCGTCGAGGTCGGCAGTTGTTATCCAACGAGGGTTTTTCACATTAACCTTTAATTTCACCTTTTCAAGTTCATCACCAGAACGGATTTGAATGCCATCGGGAGTTGCAATTAGAAGTTCAGGTATCCCATCGACATCGATATCGGATATAGCAGCGCGAATCCCAGCATCTTTAATAATAAACGGATTTTCCTTATCTATTGATCCATTTTCATTCCAGTAGATGTGAACTTGACCATTGCCGGTGAAAGTAATATCAATATTTCCATCTCCATTAAGATCTTCAAGAATGACCTGACTTGCTCCATAGGTTGGTAATGCTAATGGTCCTTCGGCCTTAACGCCATTTTTTGTCCCCCAGTATAAAAGTGATTTAGTATTGCGTTCCGTTTTTCCAACCCGGGAACTGGCCAAAACAATATCCACGTAATCATCGTTGTTCAGATCTCCTACTTCGATTCCTACAGCTCCAGTAGCCATCATGCCATATTCTTTCCCCTTGTCTTTAAAGGTGCGGTTATCGCCTTGTATATATACATGAGTTAAACGTGGTTTTGCTGGATTGTGGATGTCTTTCCATGCGGAAGGCATAATCAGATCAAGCCGTCCATCACGGTTAATATCTACCGTCACTACATCAAACGCTCCAATCGTTGGAAGGTCGGTTCGGCTTACCTCTAATCCATCTGGCCCTCCCCAGTAAATATAACAAGGCAATTCAGAAGTAATCCCATTATGACCAACTATTGTAACTAAATCGTTATGTCCATCTCCATCTAAATCGATCACCTTACTCATTAATCCACTATCCGCAGACATCTAGTGTCGCTTCCAATTCACTCCAGAATTTTTATCAAGTGAGTATACCCATGTGGGACCGCGTTCAACTTTATCGTGCGAATTAGCAAGAATAATGTCGACATACCCGTCACGGTTAACGTCAAAGTGGTTGATAATCTCAATTATTCCTTTGGCGTTCACGTAAAGATTGTTACCCGCATTTTCGAATTGACCTTGAGAAAATCCTTCAAAACCTTTATGCACCCAAGCTTCAGGGGTTTTTCTACTTATAGAAAATAGTGGACTGCTAAAGATGATTAGCGTTGTAAAGGTAATTATCGTTAAGCGAACCAGATGGGATGTATGGGGAAAAAGCATGATGTGTTTTATATAAATTATATTAAATAGAATTTAAGTTGAGTATTCTCAACATTGAATTATCTTTAATATGTTATTCCTGATCTATCATATATATCTTTCATTATAAAAAAGAGTATAGTTTCTTTAGAGTGAGTCGGATACAACGCTTAAAGTCGAACAACGTTTATTTTAAGCTGATTATGTTAAGACCAACAGACATCAGATACAGATAAAAGAATAGTAGTCATTGAAATGCTTTAGTCGGCAACCTGCTTCAATTTGTTCTCAACGCCTACAATCATAAACTAAGTATTCCGTTTCTCACTCTATGGAATCAATAGTTATTTCCTTTAGGCTGTTACCGAGAAATTCAGCGGCTTCATCATTAGTCATTTTTTTTGGTACGTTATCATAATAGCGGCAGTGAAATTCGACGATGGAAAAGGGTTTAGGAAGATGAAAACGGTCCCAACTTTTCATACGCCAGGCATTATGGAATTTCCCAGTGATGAGGAGGACGGGTGATTTCGCCTGACGCGCTATAAGGGCAGCGCCGGGCTTGAATCGGTAGCATGGACCACGGGGGCCATCGGGTGTAATCGCGATATCGTTCCCAGCTTTGATTTGGTTGACGAGTTCACGGGTTGCCATGACTGCGCGGTAACTGCTGGAACCACGGATGGCCTTAAGTCCAGCAAAAGATAGAAAAGCTGCAAGCCAGGCCCCATCGCTACTAGCACTGATAAGTCCATACATTAGTCGATGATACCGATAGCGACGGATAATCTCCGAAGCAACGAAGAGCCAGTTGTGCCATATAATCACGACTGTGGGGATATCAGATTTACTTATTAATCGACGATTCTCGGGAGTAATTTTGAAGCGCAGTGTGGCACCCCATAAACGAAGGATCACACTTAATAGCCAAAATAACATGTAACGCCAACCAGCTATGTGCTGGGTTTTCGCTGCACTCTCTTCCCCCTTTTTTTTTAGTCTCTCTTCATACATGTCATTATCTTTATAAAGACAAAAGGTACAAGAACCACAAAATAATTTTATTATATAATCTCAAGTTTTGACTAATATCTTTCATTTAATTTAGCGGTAAGTAATTTCTTATTATTAAACGATTTTTTTGAATTCAGATTTATTCTTATTTCGATTTAGAAACAATGAATAATAAAGGGACATCATATGATGTCCCTTTTTGTGATTGATCAATTATTTTTCACCCACTCCAGGATGCTTTCTCTCAGGTTGAGAGATTGGTTGTCGTTAATACCTTAAAAAGGCAATAACAACTCTTGAATTAATCAAAAGTTGTGCTCACAATTAATCATCACTTGACAGAGTTAAATTAGACTGTAATTTCGCATTTTCTGACTGGGGCAGTAGTTCAGTTGGTTAGAACGCCGGCCTGTCACGCCGGAGGTCGCGGGTTCGAGTCCCGTCTGTCCCGCCAATTTTACGATTAATTTCCAAATAACAATCGATTTGGAACAACAGGGCATAATCTAATAGAGATAGTCATCGTAAATTAAAATATAGAAAGTTAATATAACTCTTTAGCGTGGTTTGTCTCCAGCTAAGGTAACGCGATGCATGATACGTCTGAATCCGTAATAATCATTTACCGGGTTGTGCTGGGTGCATCGATTATCCCAGAAAGCGAGCGAGCCTTGTCTCCAACGAAATCTGAAGGTGAACTCTGGCTTTACTTGGTGTGTGAAAAGCTTGTCGAGCAATGACTGACTTTCCTCTTTAGGTAAACCCTTAATATGCGTTGTATGAGCATTATTAATGTATAGGGCTTTGCGTTGTGTTTCAGGGTGTATACGAACTACCGGATGTGTCGCATGTAACACTTTAACTTCCGCCCCATCACTATGTAAGCGATTTTCTCGTGTTTTTGCGACTTCGGGTTTTGTTGATTTACTGACACTTAATAAATTATCGAGACGGATCTTTAAGTCTTTAGAAAGCGCCTCGTAAGCTAGGTATTGATTAGCAAAAAGTGTATCTCCCCCCGTGGGTGGAATTTCGATTGCGTAGAGTAGACTCGCCATAGGTGGATAATCGAGGTAAGTTGTGTCAGAATGCCAAACACCACCAAAGTTTATATCCTCATGCTCTAGTTTAATAACAGCGGTGACCAAGGGACAATCAGGCAGCCCTTTCAACTGTGGGTATTTCATAGGTTCCCCGAATTGTCGGGCAAAGCTAAGTTGTTCTTGTGGGGTGAGTTTCTGATCGTGAAAAAAGACCACGAGATGATCAAGGAAGGCCTGGCGAATTTCCAAAATAACTTCATTATCTAAAGGTTCCGATAACGAAACACCTTCAATTTCAGCGCCGAGCGCGCCATTGACTGGGCGAACATCAATAGTGCGATAAATATTATTCACTATATTCTGCTTCATCTTTATCCATATGTAAATATTCTCACGCAGTCTCGAGTTCGTTGATTATCAAAAAAGAAAATATAGTATTTAATAAACTTTTCTATAATAAAAAAAATCCCACCAAAAACTTTTAAGACGAGGATATTTCTTAAAAATAGGTAAAGTTTAAACTACAAACATAATATGTCTGCAAAATGTGGATCAAGAGAATTTGTGATCACATATGTAAAATCATGTCCGTTTTGATTTAAATAGCTATCAAGTCTACTTAGGTATTTAAGATTTTACAATTTTACCCTTAATTTCTAAAATAAATTTCCTTTGCGGTTTCCACAACCCTCATGGCTTGTTTCTTCCAAAAAACGGGATCAAACTTTTTATGATCAACAATTCAAAAAACAGCTAATAGCATAGATTCTAGCCTGTAAGCATTATAGAGTTGCTTCACAAACGGGCACACATCTCGATAAGGTAAGGCTTCATATGATCGATTGTGCATACCCCATGCGTGTTAAGGTGCATTAATAATCGGCGTCGGCGCTTGTCGAATGCGAAATGAGTAACTAGCAGAAAATTAACGGTATATTTTATTGTAAAGAAGACATTAATTTTTACATTTCAAATGTTTTCTTGAAAACTATTAACTTGAAGACCATGGTAACAGAGACGGAAGATAAAAGGGTTATGTTAGGTAAGAAAAAGATAGATTTTTTTCATGAGAATGGATTTTTGCGCATCCCACAGGTTTTTTTCTGCTGAGGAAACTGATGAACTTGCAAACACGCTTGATCAACTGGTAGATGATTGGGCTAATACAACACTCGGGTGGAGTGGCCCTTGGCGGGGCGTTTATATGGATGCGGAAACGGAAAAAAAGGCGAAACTAACAGCCATGCATGACCTGCATCTTTACTCGGAAGCATGGTGCCGGGCTGTAACGAACAGAAATCTTGTCGATGCGGTGTCACAGTTGATTGGACCAAATGTTGAACTACATCATACTACGATGCATATCAAACCACCGGAGACAGGGCATCTATTTCCCATGCACCAAGACCATCCTTTTTATGAGCATGAAGATGGTCGCTATATCGATGTCCTTATCCACCTCGATGATACTAACGAGGTTAATGGTGAAATCAGGTTTCTGGCGGGATCCCATAAACAGGGTGCGTTAATTCATATCCGAGAGACTGAGAAAGGATCATGCTCACCACACCTACCCACTGATATTTACAAACTCGAGGATTCTGTGCCGGTTCCAGCTAAACGCGGTGACGTTGTTTGCTTCAGTATTCATACAATCCATGGCTCCTATCTCAATAGGAGTAATAAAGCGCGACGTTTGGTTCGTTTGGGCTATCGCGACCCACACAATGTTCAGACTGCTGGTCAGAGCTTGGGCCGGCCTGGGCTTCTTGTTGCTGGATATCGACAACGTCGTGAGGGAGAAGATTTGTTGAAGATGGGGTAAGGTTTAGTTAAAATACGGATCTTCACTATAGATTTTGGGTTGATAATTTCATTCAGCATCTTATATAAAAGTTTAAAGAAAAAAAATGACACCAGAAGAGGCCATTGAAAAACGGGAGCAAGTGATTCGGGATGGGTACTGCGTAGTCGATGATATTTTAACGGAAGAATTTCTCGATGAACTGCGCGAAGAATCGGAGCGGTTAATTGAAAACCATGAGCCGCCAGCTGATCATATCTATCAAGGCTGTCTCTTATACACATCT
>PNEW01000043.1 GCA_002922725.1 Verrucomicrobia bacterium Opi.OSU.00C
GGATTCCTGTTTCCAATTGCCCGGGTATTTTCTGTTATGTTTTTCCATGATTTACTTTTAACCCAAAGGACATACGATTTATTAAGGTAACAATATTTCTTTTTATTACTGAAATTAAGATAAATAATAATCGTGGATAATTTATCAAATAATTCTTTCGATACCGTAGAAGAAGCAATTCAAGACATTGCCGATGGTAAATTGGTAATTGTAACCGATGATGAAACCCGTGAAAACGAGGGAGATCTCATCATGGCTGCATCTAAAGTTACCCCGGAAGCCATAAATCTAATGATTCGCTATTGTAGTGGTATCATCTGTGCTCCAACCACAAGTCATCAACTGAAGCATTTAGGGATTAATCAAATGGCTCCAGATAATCGTGAATCTCATCGCACCGATTTTACAATATCAGTCGACGCGGCTGAAGGTATCAGTACAGGTATTAGTGCTTTTGATCGTGCAACAACAATTAAGATACTCTCCGATCCAGGGAGTCATCCTGAAAATCTTGTTCAGCCAGGTCATGTTTTTCCCTTACGCGCAAGACCGGGTGGTGTCCTCCAACGCGCTGGTCACACTGAAGCGGCTGTGGATCTAGCCGTCCTTGCTGGGTTACATCCGAGCGGGGTCCTTTGTGAACTTCTTAACGACGATGGAACTTGTGCTCGATTACCTGCGTTGATCAAATTTAAAGAAAATTTAGGGCTTAAGTTAATCTCTATCGCCGACCTTATACAATATCGGCACAAGCGAGAAAAACTTGTAGAAAAGTTGGTCCAGCAACCTTTTAACTCTGCTTATGGTAAGTTTGATTTACATGTCTATCGTAATAAAATTGATGGACGTCAACATATAGCACTTAGCACTGGTGAACTCAGTTCTGAACCAACTCTAGTACGTGTCCACAGTGAAAACTTGTTGAGTGATATTTTTCAATCTAGCGATATGAATAGTCATCACTCCTTGTTTTCTTCTCTAGCCTATATCGCCAAAGAAAAGAATGGAGTTATACTTTATCTCGAACAGCCTCATAGTGGAATCAATATCGAAAAAACAGTTAATGAAAAAGATGGTAAAATAACTCCTGCCCATATGGACTTTCGCGACTATGGGATTGGTGCCCAAATATTATCTGAACTTGGCCTGAAAAAGATTAGACTCTTATCCAATACCCACCGTAATGTAATTGCTCTCGATGGTTATGGTTTGGAAATCGTTGAACAAATTCCTTTAACTTGATAGGATCGATTTAACTTCTTTTAGAATTCATGAGCCTTGAAATACCAAAATCTATAACCGCCAATGCTCGCAACCGCAAATTTGCAATCGTTGCCTCTCGCTACAATCAGGAGCTAATTGACCTTTTACTCGAAAACGTGCTGGAAAACCTCACGCAAGCAGGCGTACAGAAAGACGCCATTGAGTTGATCCGCGTTCCTGGCTCACATGAGATACCATATACCATTAGTATGCTTGCTGAACCAATGTACTTTGATTGTCTCATCGCGCTGGGTGTTATTATCGCCGGTGAAACTGATCATCACGAAATTATCGCTCAAAGTTCAAGTTTTGCAATTCAGCAAATAACATTGGATACATGTACACCTATTATTAATGGTATCATTACAGCAACGCGTGAACAGGCTGAGGTTCGTTGTGGTAGTGAGATTAACCGTGGAAAAGAGTTTGCGCTTGCTGCACTCGAGATGGCAGAGGTAAATAATTGGATCTCTGAGTGGAGATCTACTCAAGTAATACTCGAAAACGATAAAATGTCAGCTCAACATACCACGGAAATGCAAGAGGATTTTACTGAAAAAGAATCTGATATAAAGAATGATGAGGCATGAGTATTCGACGCGACAATCGTATCGTAGCTTTTCAATTTCTCTATATTTGGGATATCAATCCCCCCGGAAATCTGGATATTGAACTGGAACAATTTTTTAATGATAAAGGGAACCCACGCGAATTTTATAACTTTGCCGATGACCTTATCCGTGGAACGATAGAAAATTGTAATGAAATTGACAGTGAGATAAATTCATACGCACAAAACTGGTCTTTTCAAAGAATCGCAAAAGTCGACTTGGCCATACTTCGTCTAGCAATATATGAGCTTCTCTATCGGAAAGATATCCCCCCTGTGGTTTCTATTAATGAAGCCATTGATCTAACCAAAGTGTTTTCCATACCTGATGCCAAACGTTTTATCAATGGAATTCTTGATCAGCTAAAGGCGAAACTTAACCGTCCCTTGCGGAAACCAACAATTGATTAATTTTTTCAAAATATGCTATCCATCAGATTGAGCTTCTCTATATTATAAATCCAACCAATGTCGGAAATTTTTCAGAAATTTAAAGACGGGTTCAAGAAAAGTACCCTAACATTTCACTCTGTCTTCGGTTCAATCGACAGTTTATTCTCCAGTAAAAAAATTGACCCTGAAACAATCGATAACGTTGAAGAAGCTCTCTATAATGCTGATATTGGTGTTGAGAGCACAAAGAAAATTATGGATGAAATTAGGATAGCCTATGAAAGAGACCCATCGTTACGTCATCAAGAAATTACTACAATTGCCTCTTCGGTGTTAAAGAATTTGCTCGCAGGTTCTGATCGCAAACTAGATTCAGATGAGAAGCAACCAATAGTAATCTGCCTTGTGGGAATTAATGGTTCAGGGAAAACAACTACCGCGGCTAAACTTGGCTATCACTTTAATCAAAACGGCCTATCAACGATCCTTGGAGCCTGTGATACTTTTCGGGCAGCCGCAAATGAACAAATACAAAGTTGGGCAAAAACTCTTGATCTCGATCTAGTAGCAAGCCAAGAGGGCGCGGATGCTGCTGCCGTTGCTTATGATGCTTATCAAGCTGCCCTCCATCGAGGACGCAACATTCTTATTCTTGATACGGCTGGACGTCTCCACACCAAAGGTAGACTTATGGAAGAATTAAAAAAAATCAAACGCGTCCTTCAAAAGAAGGATCCCATTTTACCTCAACACAGCTGGCTAGTTATTGATGGAAATATCGGCTCGAATTCCATCGAACAGGCACGACAATTTAATAAACAGTTCGGCCTAACAGGTCTGATTATTACAAAGCTAGATGGCACGAGCCGTGGCGGTTCAATAATTAGTATTTATCAGGAATTAAAATTACCTGTTTATTTTATCGGTCTTGGGGAAAAAGCTGAAGACTTACTACCCTTTACGGTGGACAATTATGTGGATGCTCTATTGGCTTTGAAGAAAGCATGACTACCACATATTCAGTGGAATTGGGTAATAGAAGTTATAGAATTTTCTTTACTCATAATGACTGCAAAGAATTAAAAGCAAATCTAAAACAAAGCTTTTCTTCAAATCTTCGATATGCAATTATTATGGATCAAGTTATTGAAGATACTTTAGAAAATAACTTTAGTGGGTTAGATTTTCTTCCCCATCCACCCGCTGTCAAAATAACGCTCAAAGCAGGTGAACAATCTAAATCTATAAGTGGTCTCGAAAAAATTTATCATGAATTAGTGAATAATGGAATCGACCGAAGTGGAGCGATTGTAGCGATTGGGGGAGGAGTGATAGGAGATTTGGCTGGTTATGCTGCTGCTTCCTACATGCGTGGAATAGGATTATACCAGATACCTACCACTCTACTAGCAATGGTTGATAGTTCAATTGGAGGTAAAACAGGGATTAACCTGCCCACGGGAAAGAATTTAGTCGGTGCTTTCTATCAACCAAAAGCAGTATTTATACACAGTAGTTTTTTACAAACATTACCTCAAAATGAGTTCAACGCCGGAATGGCAGAAATTATAAAATATGGTCTACTGGCTGACACCAACCTTTTCTCACAATTACAAATGATTGGAAAGCTCTCATCCAAGCACAAGGACTTGCCAAACATTATCCGAACTTGTTGTAAAATTAAGGCATCTATTGTCAGAAAAGATGAAAAAGAGACCGATTCATCTGGAGGGAGGGCTTTGCTTAATCTTGGTCATACATTTGCACATGCCATTGAAGCTGCTTCAGGTTATAATCAATATCTACATGGCGAAGCAGTCGCAGTTGGTTTAGTCCTTGCAGGTAAGTTATCACTTAGATTGGATTATCTTAGTCAAAAAGATTTGGATGCGATCATTAAACTTATCAAAGAATACGATTTACCCATCAGTTTGCGAAATCCCTTACCTATAGCTACACTTATTGATGCCATGAGAAGAGATAAAAAGATATTACATGGAAAGTTTAATTTTATTGTCCTAGAGCGCATAGGAAAAGCAATTATCATAGATAATATAAATGATCATTGGATAAACGATTTATGGTTGGAAGCTGGCGCTACCGTAAATTAATTTAGAATGATTAAATCTTAATTCCTTATTTATAATTTATAAATGGCAGGTTTTGATGAAAATATAGTACGCGAGTATTTTGAGCTGCACGGATTTTTAGTGCGTCAATTGCGAAAATACCAAGTTCAGTCACGGAGGAAACTAGCTGAGGAAGAAATTGATCTAATTGTTTATAATCCTACCTACCTAAGAACTGAACGGGATCCTGATTTTTTTCTTTTTTCAAGTGAATTGCAATATATTCACCGCGCAATTGTTGTTGTCAAAGCCTGGCACACTACTTTGCACTTCACACCGAATATGCTAAGAAGCAGTTCAGACATATTTAATTTTCTTGAAAAGAACGTTCTTAAAAAAGCGGAGGGGATATTTAAGGTCGAAGATGAAGATATTGATGAAAATTCGAAGACGTTGAAGTTACTTGTCCTACCTGGATTGCCGACGGCAGACCCTCATCGTTCAGAAAGTATTAAACTATTACGTGAACATGGAATCGATGGCATAATTTCTTTTCGCTCCATGCTTTTGGATATCCTTGCTAAAGTGCATACCAATCACAATTACCAGAAATCCGAAATCCTTCAAATCATGCGTATTTTAAAAAATTATAACCTTATAAAGGAACCTCAGATGGATTTGTTTGCGGAATAACTTAACATTGCCTGCGTAATATTGAACCACTGATGAGTAAAATTGCGATCACCTCTGGAGATCCTGCCGGTGTGGGGCCTGAAATAATCGAAAAATGGGTCAAAGAAAACCACTCTCTACTTGAGTCCGTCTGCCTTATTGGTCCGCCAACCTGGCTTAAACGTATCACTGAGATATACCCAGTTACTACCCAATCGGTAGGGTCAAAATCGTTTCGCATAAAAGCTGGTCAACCTTGTCTCACAGGTGCTAAAATTGCGATGGATGCGATGGAAACGGCCGCCTTTGGTTGTGTTGAAAAACATTTTTCCGCGGTCGTCACTGGTCCAGTAAGTAAAATTTGGATGAAACGTGTGGGATTTAATTTTCCAGGCCAAACAGAATTCTTTGCTAACTGTTGGGGAGGCACACCGGTAATGGCATTTGCAGGTGGCAAAATGCTCGTTGTTCTTGTCACATGGCATATACCTTTAACATCCGTAGCTGAACATGTAAGCAAAGATAATATATCTAATGCGGTAAATAGTGCCAATCAATTAGCAATTGCTCATGGCGCAAAGCAACCACGTATTGGGGTGTGTGGACTAAATCCCCACGCTGGTGAAGAAGGTATCTTAGGCAAAGAGGAAGGATTGATTATTAATCCTATTTTAAAAAATTTAGTTAAAAAGTATCCTGGCCTTTCTCTATGTCAACCAGCAGACACCTTGTTTTGGCGTCATCTTCAAGGTGAATTCGATATTGTTGTGGCGCTTTATCACGACCAAGGGCTTGGGCCACTTAAAACAATTGATTTCGATAGTGCGGTAAATATTACATTGGGCCTTCCATGGATCCGCACTAGTCCAGATCATGGAACAGCTTTTCATATTGCTGGTAAAGGTCTCGCTCGACATAAAAGCCTGAACAAAGCTATTATATTAGCAAAAAAATTAAGCGCATCCACTTTAAGCCCATAAATTTTCCTTTTAAAAAGAATAGGCTTGATACTTGATTTTATGTGGAATTCCTATACTATCCCACCTCAAAATATAGAGAATAGTACCGTAACTCGTATATAAGAGGTTCAGCTCAGATTTAATTATTTTCTTCTAATGAAGATACTATTTTACCTTATTTAATAAAATGTCAATTTCTACCAGCTCCAACATACCTCAAGGCATTCGTTTAGGTAATGAAAATTTGATCAAATTGACGAAAATTGCAGGAGAAAAAATTTTTTCTCTCATCCAGCGAGAAAAAAAAGGCACTTATCTACGTGTAGCTATTACCGGAGGAGGCTGTAATGGCCTTAGTTACAAGATGGTTTTTGTAAAAGATCCTAAAGGTGGTGATATCATGGTTCAGACATCTGGCGCTAATGTTATCGTTGATAGTAAAAGTGCTCTCTACCTTAAGGGAACACAACTTGACTACTCTTCGGAGTTGATATCCGGAGGTTTCAAGTTTAAAAATCCCAATGCCAAATCTAGTTGTTCATGTGGAGAAAGCTTTAGTCTATAACTATAAGTCAATCGCTGAGTAATATGAATATATTAATTGGATAATAATATTACCTACATTTATATCTACAATTGCATAACTGAAATTTTCAAAACCTTTACCCCGTTAGTGCTATAGTATATTACCTAATATTATCTGATTTTTGCACATTTCGGAGCATAATACATTCAATTTCTTTCAGAGTGATGTCGTCTCGACCTAAAATATATAGAGGATTTGAGCTTTTGGGTGAGTATCTTGATATTACTGTGCGAGATTCCTGCTATTATATCAAAAAATGTACCTTTAAGTAATAAATTTCTAACATTAAAACTAAAGTGGAAAAAGGTTGAAAATGCTTCATAACGTCCACTATTATTCACATTCTATAAGACAATAACACGATTTGATCTATCAACACACTTTCAAAAATAACTACCTTAATTGCTCGTCGCAAAAGCATTAGCATGGATTGCTTTGTTAGTTCTGCAGGGAAATCTTATGGCGAGACAATTTAGCACATACGGGCAAAACCGGGGAAAAGGCAAGTATCAAGGGAAAAAATATATACGCAGAAATGAGCGTATACGGGCACTTGAAGTACGCCTTATAGGTCCTGATTCAAAGCAGATTGGGGTCTTGCCGACCAATAAAGCTCTCAATCTAGCCAAAACACATGGTTTGGATTTAGTTGAAGTATCCGCCAATGCCAGACCTCCTGTCTGCCGTATTCTCGATTTCGGTAAATACAAATATGAACTTTCTAAAAAGAGCAAAGATTCAAAACAACAAACCGCAAAGATTAAAGAGGTTAAGTTACGAGTACGTATTGAGCAACATGATTATATGACCAAACTACGACGTGCGGAAGACTTCCTTTACAAAGGCCATAAATTAAAAATGTCACTAATTTTTAGAGGTCGTGAAAATGAGCACAAACAATTAGGCTTTGAAATTGTAAACCGGGCGGTGAATGATCTTCTTCATGTGGGGACCAAAGACTCCGACCCAAAACTCGCTGGTCGGAATGTTTTAGTTACTTTGTCTCCCCTCCCTACAGGCAAACGAGCCCTTAAATACAATGAGGTTCAGGAAGAATCGTAGAACTATTCCCTAATTCTATATCAGCCCCAGTTTCCAAGCTCAAACAAAAATCCGTCCACTGAAGTCGTTTCTTCTAGTTTTTATTTTCATTTTTTTCTTGGGAATTAATTCTTTAATCTCTGAGGCCTTAGGCAGCGTCCAATTTAATGGCGTCCATTATCTCAGCCTTAAAGATGTTGCTGCCAATTTAGGGATGAAGCGGGAATGGATGAAAAAGAAGGAAACAATGACCCTTAATAGCAAATGGACTCAATTGATTTTTTCTGTTGATAAAAGAGATATTAAGCTTAATGGAATCAGGATTTTTCTTGGCTACCCTGTAGCTTTAAAAGGCCAGGATCTTTATATAAGCGAGTTGGATTTTAATCATAATGTTGCACCAATTTTGACACCGCAAAAAACTCCTGACATTCCTAAATTATATCATATTGTCATTGATCCTGGACATGGAGGGAAAGACCCTGGGTCAGTAAACAACTTTTCAAAAATAAAGGAAAAAACACTCGCTTTCGATATTTCCATCCGCCTTAAAAAGATACTAGAATCAAAAAACTATCGAGTTACCCTCACCCGTAAAAGTGATCAATTCGTTGAATTGGAGAAACGGCCTGCTATAGCCAACGCTCTTAAAGCTGATCTATTTATCAGTATTCATCTTAATTCGCATACATCTAAAACAGTTCAAGGTCTTGAAACTTATGTCATTACCCCACATAATCAACCTTCAACCGGTCGTAAAATCTTACGACCTTCTGATCGTAGACGTTATCCTGGCAATCGACAAAATACCTGGAGTACCCTTGTGGGGTATTACGTCCAAAGTGAATTAGTAAGGAGTCTCCCTAGCCTCGACCGTGGCTTGAAAAGAGCTCGTTTCATGTTTCTAAAAGAACTTAACTGTCCCGGCCTCTTAGTCGAAAGCGGATTTATCTCCAACGCAATTGAATCAAGAAATCTTCGCAAAGCTAACTATCGGCATCTTATTGCACAAGCCGTTGCCGATGGTTTGCTTCGGTATGAGAAAACACTTAATCGCCTACGACAGAATTCTTGATAATCTTTTTCCTACTTTTAGGGTTATAATTCAAACATCTAATTAAGTTATCTTTACATGGATCATATGGATGCATTCTTTGGTAACTTCTTCCAAGGCTGGACATTAGAAGACACGAATTAATACTCTTTACCTTCCCTAAATTCTATCAACGAACAAAAGTTAAAGCCTTAGACTTTGTCCACAATTCTGTCCGCAAGTCCGTAGTCAATAGTTTCCTGGGCATTCATATAAAAGTCCCGGTCTGTATCTTTTTGAATTTTTTCCAAAGGTTGCCCTGAAGATTCAGAAAGGATAAGGTTTAATTCTTCGCGAGTTTTCTCCATGTATTGAGCATAAATATTAATATCTACCGCTGCACCCATCATCTGTCCACCGATTAACGGTTGATGGATCAGTACTCGGGCGTGTGGGTAAAGCAGCCGTTGTCCTTTCGAAGCAGCACAGAGAAGTATTGAACCCATGCTTGCGGCCATCGCGGTCACAACCACTGTTATCGGCGAACTGATTAACTTCATTGTATCGTAAACCGCAATGCCAGCAGTAATTGACCCTCCAGGAGAATTAAGATAGAGAGTAACTCCCTTCCCTTCATCTATAGTTTCAAGATAAAGCAGGCGTGCTGTTACATCACGACATAAATCATCATTGATCTCACCCCAGAGGAAAATTTTCCTCTCTTTAAGAAATTTTTTTTGTAACATCTGATTGATGTTATTAATATTTTCTGAATCGGATTTTTCTTCCATTATCATTTTTACCAGTTAATTCATCATTTATTAATTATAGCTATTCAGGATATATAACAAAATTAAGAATATGACCAAGAAAAATATTTGAACATATTTTTATAAATTTATCGATTTAAAAAATAAATTGGTGTCTCATTTTAATATTGATACGTTAATTTCAAGTTCCCGACTATTCTCGTAACCTTAAGATAGCTTCTCTCTTAATTGACAATAAAATAGGTGTCTTTCATAGTAAATTTCTTTTCAATTGATACTCTTCTGATTATTTCACCTTATATGTTTATTAGCGATAGAAATTAATTAGCTTCTTTTATGATCAATCATCCTAAATACATAGTTGAAACCTGTATTTACGTCGATAGTCAGGATCTGGTGGGAAGCAATATAGAGTTGGGATCGCCCCACTATCGTGGACTTAAAAGTAAAAACCATTATTGAATAGGATTATCTTAAAACTTATATTAACAAATTTATACAAAATATTACCCCATTAATATTAAATCAGCTATGTTAAGACACTGATTATTTTCGTTGATGATTAATAAACAAAGGATCGATCTTATTGAACAATATATTCGCGATCACCAGTATGCTGACCTGCATACTCTTGCGAAAGAATTTGATATCAGCCTGTCAACAGTTAGGCGCGCACTTAACGAACTGGAAGCTAAAAAAGTTGTTCGACGGCACCACGGGGGTGCTAGCCTAATCGATAATGAGATAAACGCTATTGGTTATGACTTTATTACCCAAGATGATCGTTACGTCGACGAAAAACATGCCATCGCTAAATATATAGCCAATTTTGTCGAACCAAATATGACCGTTATTCTCGATGGGGGTACTACAACTTATACGGTTGCACGATTGTTAGTCTCCAAACGTATTATAGTGATTACTAACTCCCTACCCATTGCAGTCCTTTTTAATGAGATAAGCTCGATGGAGACTATTGTCACTGGAGGGACTGTTTACCATCGGCTCGGTGTACTCCTCGGGCCGACTTGCGAAAACTCACTTTCTCAGATGCATGCTGATATAGCGATACTTGGTGGTGCGGGCCTCACAGAGGAAGGGATCTGGAATAGTAATAGTTTTATCGTATCTGCACAAAAAAAAATATTGAGGGCCGCTGATAAAGGCATATTTGCGATCGATTATAGTAAATTCGGAAAGCGTGCGCTTGAACTAACGACCCCGTTTAAATCCGATTTTATGGTAGTCACTAACGCAAAACCTGAACCGCGACTCAATCGAGCCATGCGGGCCGCAGGTACTGAATTTATAATAACTCCCTGTTGATATTAAAATTATTTAAATCACCTCCATTTTCAACTGATCAAAGAAAGAGTCCACGAAGTAGGTATATAATTCCAACTAGAAATTACTCTCTATCAAAGATAAGGAGATGTCTACTCATGAGCATGTTTTTCCTTATGTTTATCAACAAAAGAAGCTTGAGATGTAAATGTTTCTATCCCAGATTTTGTTAAAAACAAGCAAGCGAAGGTCATCCCATAAGTCAGGATGATTGCCGACAGGCTTTTCCCCCATTCGACAGAGAAAAAAAGTTTAGCAAGATATACACCAATGAATAAAAAAAATGACAAACCGGTGATGATTTTTACCACTAGCTGCAAGGTTTCATTTGTAATATGATGAGCAAGATAAAGATCAGCTAAACTTAAACCTACCACGATCAAACCTAAGGGAATCAGCATTCCAATAAAAATCAGTGTAATCCCTTTTTGGCTCCCCACTAGATAAGTAGCAATCAGTTTCCCAAATAAAAGAAGGCATAAAGCTGCAACTCCCACAGATATATAAAAATAGGCATCGTTTATCTCAATCATCAATATATACCCTAGGTTAACCAACATTGTTTCAATCCAAACTTGCATGAAAGTCATGATTACCAAATTGTCTTTAGAAATCAATTTTAATAGTAGTAAACCTTACTGTAATTCTATCGACAATCAACACTCGAAGGTTATACCCAAGATCTAAAACCTCATGTTTTATCACCGTGCTTATAAACTCCTGTGTGTATTATGAATGAAGCTCTACGTTACCCCCCTTTAACTGAAAAACTTAAATCGCTAAGTTTTCTCACTTTACTACGTTTTTTTGGCCCAGGTGCAATCATTGCCTCAGTTACTATTGGTAGTGGTGAAACTGTATTTGCTTCACGTGGCGGGGCTCTTTTTGGCTACACTCTTCTTTGGTGTTTTATTGGTGGTGGATTAATGAAATTCGTTCAAGTATATACGGCGTCACGTTATATCACTTTGACTGGAGAACACCCCATTGAACGCTGGAAATATTTACCAGGGCCGCACGGGTGGGCCGTGTGGAGTCTAACGATAATAAGTATTGTCTGCTTCCCTTTATGGTTGTCCGGACTTCCTAAAATGCTCGGATCACTAATGGTATGGATATTCAAAATGGACAGTAATACTCTTTGGGGAGACCCAAGGGTATGGGGAACCTTGATTGTTTGTGTCGCTATCTCATTGACATTTGTTCAGAGCTATAAAGCTCTGGAGACTACACAAACACTTATCGTTTCATTACTACTGGCCTCTATCTTAGTTGCAGTCTTTGCAATTCAACCCGACTGGGTAGCAGCCTTTCTCGGTGCAGTAATACCAACTAAACCGAGTTATGAGGACTGGGTTTACGCTAGCTATCCAGCAATAAGTTCAAGATCTGCTTGGATAGAACTAGGGACTTATTTAGGTGCGATAGGAGGCGGCACACAGGACTACTTTGGCTATCTTGGAATGCTTCGTGAAAAGGGGTGGGGCCTTCTCACAAATAAAAACCATGCCGGTCCAGAAGGAGTGAACCTGGCAGAGGATGAAGATAATATAAAAGTAGGTCGAAGATGGCTGATCGCACCTTTTACCGATGCCGCCGTTTCCTTTTCTTGTGTCGTCCTTTTCACGATTGCTTTTATGGTCCTTGGAGCTGCTATTCTTCATCCACAACATATTGTCCCAGATGGCCTACAACTCCTCTCTGTTCAGGCTGAGTTCCTAACGTCACTTCACCCAAAATTAATCTATCTTTATCAAATTGGTGTATTTATGGCATTTTTTGGGACAATCTTTGCTGCTTATGAGCTTTACACCCGGACAACCTATGAATGTCTACGCCCAATTATTCCTCGCATACGAGATGTCCCCATAACAAAACTTAGGCCTTGGGTGGTTGGTTATTGTGCAATTGGAGGATTAGTAATTATGTGGATGGGAGGCAATCCTGTTCAAATAGTAACTCCTGCGGCTATTTTCGGTGGAGTTTTAACCTGTGGATTATGGTGCTTTTTAATGATTTGGACTGATCGCAAATATTTACCTAGGGCCCTCCAAATGAGCAAAACTTTACTTATACTCAATTTAATAAGTGGGGCATTCTTAACTATTTGGGGGATCCGTGGAATTTATGATTATCTATACAACATCTTAATTGGCTAATCATGCCTACACATTTAGTAAACTTAATATCCCTAACCTGTTTATTCTAATGAATATAAAAAACTGGATAGTTCTAATTTATACTGATCAATAGTCATTAGAGCCATCAAGGCATACACGCATTACTCTTACTCAAGTTTCTGTAGGTACGTATTTTTTGGGTTAGTGTTTTTCTCTGGATGATCTAATATGTAGTGAAGTCCACGACTCTCTTTTCGCTGAAGAGCACACTTAACAATAAGCTCAGCGACCTGTATAAGATTGCGTAGCTGAAGGAGGCTTGGTTCCACTTTAAAATTCCAATAGTATTCTTCTATTTCTTTAGAAAGATTTTGAATGCGCGTTTGCGCTCGTTCAAGCCGTTTGGTCGTGCGGACTATAGCTACATAGTCCCACATCGTTCGTTTTAACTCATCTGAGTTATGTGACAAGATTACGCGTTCATCACTATTTTGCACATCACCATCAACCCAATCTGGCAATATCAACGCTTCTTTCTTGTTCCGTTCCAAATAATTTAATACGATTTCAGCTCCATTGTGTGCCAGAACAACGGCTTCTAACAGTGAATTACTCGCCAGGCGATTAGCCCCATGTAACCCCGTGCAAGCAACTTCACCACAAGCAAAAAGTCCGTTTAAACTAGTCACAGCGTGAGTATTTGTCTTAACTCCACCGCACAGGTAATGGGCCGCAGGTACAATCGGAATAAATTCTTGTGCTATATTAATTCCATGGTGCAAACACTTATTATAAATCGTAGGGAAACGTTCTTTAAGCACTGCCTCTGAATGGTCAGTAATATCTAGCCAAAGATGTTGGGCACCAGATTTTTTCATTTCACTATCTATCGCGCGCGCAACTATATCGCGTGGGGCAAGATCTGCCTGAGAATGATAATGTGTCATAAATGCACTTTCATCCATGTCGCGTAAAATTGCTCCCTCTCCACGAACAGCTTCACTCACAAGGAATCTTTCATCAGTGTTGGTATAGAGTGTTGTCGGGTGAAACTGAATAAATTCCATATTCTCAATTTCAACCCCCACTCGATAAGCCATTGCGATTCCATCACCTGTAGCAATATCTGGATTAGTAGTGTACTGATAGGCTTGACCCGCTCCACCCGTCGCAATTAACACCACTCTTGACCGGAATGATTCGACAACGCCCGCACGCACATTTAACGCATAAAGCCCTATTATTTTATCGTCTTTTATGGGAGTAGGATTAGCACTGCCGGTGAGTGCACTACATTTAATCAAATCAATAGCAAAAAAATGCTCCAGCGTAGTAATATTTTTCATCCGAGCGACCGCTTCCAAAAGTGCCGATTCAATCGCCTTTCCCGTAATATCTTGGACATGTAGAATTCGTCGCTTAGAATGACCTCCCTCTTTCCCAAGTGAGAGACGCCCATCATTTAGTTGGGAAAAATTCACCCCAAGATCAATTAATTCTTGGATGCGTGCCGGCCCATCATTGACAATTTCGCGCACAACGGATTCATTGCAAAGACCATCACCTGCTGAAAGAGTATCGTGTACATGAAATTCAAAATCATCTCTTTCTGAAGTAACACAGGCAATTCCTCCCTGCGCATAATTTGTATTGGATTCAGCCCGAGTTTTTTTCGTAATAATCGCAACCGTATAATTTTTCCTTGCTACTCTAAGAGCAAAACTAAGGCCGGCTATACCACTACCTACTACAATGACATCGTAATCATGTGTCATGAACAAATTATTATTATTTTTAGACAACAATGTTATCGATAAGTCTTATATCATCACACCAAACGGCAAGAGCAACCAAAGACTGTCCAGGAGATATTTTTTTGAGCGGTTCTAGGGTGTTGCAATGCACAATCGATACATAGATTAAACGAAGGCGCGAAAGATAGTGAAATGAAAAAATCTGGTGCCCAACATCTTTGGCTAGATATTACTGACCATTCAGAGGCAGTGCTTAAAGAACGTTTCCCTACGATTTATAATAAGTGTTTGCTCCATGGAATTAATATAGCACA
>PNEW01000044.1 GCA_002922725.1 Verrucomicrobia bacterium Opi.OSU.00C
AGATGTGTATAAGAGACAGAGACCAAGGTTACTCATTACAGTAACAACAATGGTATTACCTGACAAATTCTCCTTTTCGTAACGCATGTATTCCTAAAATCGCCAGTAATTCATCTCCATCAACAATGTCACCATTTTCATCACAAAGAACAAGTCGGTCAGCATCCCCATCATGCGCAAGGCCCATTTTTGCTTTTTCCTCTTTAACAGCATGTGACAAAGCTTCAGGATTTTCACTACCACATCCAAAATTAATATTTGTACCATCAGGGACATTCCCAATCGATATAATTTCTGCGCCTAAATTTGTAAAAGCAGATGGGGTCGTTTTATAGGCAGACCCATTTCCGGTATCGACTATGATTTTCCACCCCTTCAAACAAGCCTCCGGCAAGAGTGATTGAGCATAGTTTATATACAAGCTTTCTCCATTAAAGCTGGTTGAATAATCTACATCCATATTCAAAGGCACTTTGATATTTTCATCAATCAACTGTTCAATTCGGATTTCTCCCACTCTATTGAGTTTTCGACCTTCAGAGGTCATTAGTTTTATACCATTATCATTAGATGGATTATGTGAAGCTGTTATGACCAAACCTATATCAGCCTGAAGTTTACAAATTGCCATGGAAAGAGCGGGTGTAGGAATTACTCCCAATGCTTCAACTCGAATTTTATGTGAAGATAATCCATTACAAATAGCTCTCTCCAAATCATTACCTGAAGAACGAGTATCACGGGCAATTGCTACAATATGTACTTTGTGTCCTATGGTTTCGTTCAGGTACAAACCAAGTGCATAACCTAATCGACGAAACATAGTAGGATTTATTACCGGACCTCCCATCTTTCCGCGAATACCATCCGTCCCGAAATATTTTAGTTTCATCTCGACGCGTAAAATTCCTTCGCACGGTTCAACCAGTCTTTAACCCTCCCGTTAAGGAGAATTAATTTAGCTTGCTCGATTCCCTCTACTGGATTCTTTGCTAATCCGGCTATCCATAATGCAGTACCGGCGTTCCATGACAATGTGTTTATCAACCCCTGTCGCCCCCCTCCATTGAGTATATCATTCAGAAGTTCAAGGTTCTCCTCGCTAGATCCTCCAGTCAAATCTGATAACTCACACTCATCTAAACCAAAATCGTTCGGGATCCATACAGCATTTATTTGGTTCAGTTCACCAACACCAGTAACACGATTTTCTCCGGCACAAGTTAATTCGTCCATAGCCTTATTATCAGGCAATTTCCCATGAACAACTAACCCCCTTTTCAACCCCAAATTTTGCAATGCATTTGCAAGTGGTTCAACCCAGATTTCAGCAAAAACACCTAGCAATTGATAAGCTGGACGACCTGGATTAATAAGCGGACCGATAATATTAAATATGCTACGCTGCCCTTTAGATGCAAGCGTCTTTCGCACGGGTCCAATCTCCTTAAAGGCAGGATGAAAGGCTGGTGCAAAAAAGAAACAAAAATTCAGTGTCTCAAGTGAACGTTGAATTTTATTAATATCAGATTCAAGATCAAGACCGATAGCTTCAAGAAAATCAGCACTTCCACTTTTTGAAGTAATTGCACGACTACCATGTTTCAAAACTGTCACACCCGCTGCAGCAAGAATGAAAGAAACAGTCGTTGAAATATTAAAACTGCCTGCATGATCCCCTCCTGTCCCTACTATATCAATAGCCTCATCTGCATAAGTAGACACACCTGGATTTTTAGCAAGTTTTCGAAATACATGAGCAAAGCCAGCTACTTCGTCAGCTGTCTCTCCTTTTTTTGCCAACG
Organism: Verrucomicrobia bacterium Opi.OSU.00C; assembly: GCA_002922725.1. GTDB lineage: Bacteria > Verrucomicrobiota > Verrucomicrobiia > Opitutales > PNEW01 > PNEW01. The sequence continues at coordinate 1,806 of PNEW01000044.1, forward strand.
CAATTAAAAACCCCTCTTTTGATTCAGCGGGAATATCAGCTGATGCTAATGATTTCGCTGCTTCTTCAGACTGTAAGTTATTCAAGTTAGCTCCTTTGCGAACTTGTTCAGTTAATGTATCTAATACCAACATTTTAATTATTATCTTTCCGTTTGGTAACGCTTCCTTGGAATATCACAAGATAAAATGGTGACATTGTTGATGGAGATGAATTACTGGCGATTTTAGGAATACATGCGTTACGAAAAGGAGAATTGTCAGGTAATACCATTGTTGTTACTGTAATGAGTAACCTTGGTCTTGATCAAGCAATTGAGGCTGAAGGAGGGAAAATAGTACGTGTATCAGTTGGTGACCGCAATGTGGTTGATAAAATGATTGAAGGGAAATATAGTTTAGGTGGTGAGGCTTCCGGACATTTAATATTTCGCGATCATTCTTTGGTCGGAGATGGCTTAATTGCAGCGATAAAGGTTATTGAAGTTATGCTTCAATGTAATAAGCCACTTTCACACCTGCGTCGTTGTATAAATTACTTTCCTCAATTAAAATGTGATCTTGTTGTAAAAGAGAAAATACCTTTAGAGGATAAACCACAATTAATGAATGAGATAGTAGGGCTTCGGAACTCACTATCTGGGGCGTCGAGGTTACTTGTTCGTTACTCTGGGACAGAACCTAAAATCCGTCTTCTTGTTGAAGGCGAAGATATGAACGAAGTAAAACAATGCCTTGAAAATCTTAAAAATACTGTTTTTACCCATCTCAATGTTTTGGATATTCAATAAAGCCCTTAGCATTTAATAGATTTCAAAATGATTTCGATATATAATTAGAATAGGAATTAATCTTATAAATTTTAACCGTCACTACCGCAGGTATTATTAAAAGATTATCAGTGTTATTTAGTATTAAATTTTGTTCAGCAATGAAATTTAGTATTTCATTGTTAATGAGCCCGATTCCATCTGCTTGGAGTGGTTTGTGATTTAAAATATAAATAAAATTAGAAACGGAAGATAGCACCTAGCTTTTTGCCCATCAAAATACTGACTCCAAAAATTGTAACGCTGAGAAATATCATCGCCCAAACTCCGAGTGCACTTGATATATAGCGTCCGTCCCCAAGAAAATGTATAAGCTCGTAAATAGATTTCGTGATGGGGTAATATTGGGCTTTTTGTGCAAGAATTAACGAATCTGATACCTCCAGCATAGCTTGTGAAAAAGCGAGGAGTGCTCCTGCTAACAAATTGGCTGTAATAAGAGGGATAGTTATAAATATGGCTGCTTTAATTGGAACACAACCTAGACTTTGTGCAGCTTCCTCATAAGTATCGCTTGTTTGCTGTAGGCCAGCTACCGCAGATCGAACTACTAAAGGAAGCCTTCGAACAGCGTACGCAATAATAAGTAAAGCCATTGGGTTTTCTACAGGATTAATGAAATCAAATAATTTACCCTCACGGCTCATCGCAAGGTAGCCGAAAGCTATAACCAAACCAGGAACTGCCAATGGTAGCATCGCCATCACATCGAGAGCTTCTCTTCCAGGGAGTCGGGATCGAACCACAACATAAGCAATGCCAACCCCCAAAATCACATTTATAACAGTAGCAGAACTGGCATAGATTAGACTATTTTTAATTGATGAAAGCGTGAGATTATGACCAAGTGCAAGTTCGTAATTTTGTAGAGTCCAAGTATGTGGCAGAATCGACTGATACCAGTCACTCGATAATGAAAGTATGATTACCCCAAAATGTGGTAGGAGAGAGATAAAAATAATTAAGCTAAAGAAACAAAGGCTTAAAATGGAGCCAATAGGACCTAGTTTTTTAGGTTGGGCTAGAACACTTGCTTTCCCCATCATGGAATAGGTATTACGACCGAAAAGTCCCTTACCTAATGCGTAAAAGATCAAAGAAAAAATCAACATAACCGTAACCAAAGCGTAAGGAAAAGGATTTCCTCCAATGTCTTTTATGCCATAAAATATTTGGACTGAGGTGAGACGACCATAGTCAAATATGAGTGGAACACCCAGCTCGGTAAATGACCAAATAAAGACGATTGTACAACCTGCAAATAACCCCGGACGCATCAAAGGTAGACTAATACGGAAAAATTTTTTAAATCCGCGACAACCTAAGTTTTCTGATGCTTCTTCCATGCTGGGATCAATATTAGCAAGGGATGAGATTGCATTTAAATAGAGGATTGGATATAGTCCTAGTGCAGTCATCATGACGACACCCCAAAATTGACCTTTTCCCAGCCAGTCAATAGTTTGTCCATCAGGCAAAAAGCCTATAAAAATTAAAAAAGCGTTTAAAGCACCGTATTGCCCCATAATTTGTCTGATACCAATCGCACCGACAAATGGTGGTAGCATAATTGGTAAGAGAATAAGTCCCATTAATAAAGTGCGTCCCTTAAAGACAAATCGGTCAGCAATTAAGGCTAGGGGAAGAGATATCAGCAAAGCGAGAAGAGTCGAATAAAATGCTAGCCGGAATGAATTGTAGAGTCCTTCTAGATATAAAGGGTTGGCAAACACCTCAAGAAAATAACTGAGAGTGAAGTGTCCATCAGCATCAATGAATGCACCTTGCAAAATCTGGCCGATCGGCCAGAAAAAAAAATACAGCAAAAAACAAAATGCATATCACATAAATATTTGTTGCTACCGTCTTAGACATATCAAATTAGTCTTGAGGTTCATTTAATTTAATAGGTGTTCTGCAGTAGGTAAAGGTATATTATTGAGAATGGGTAATATTTTAGTGCAAGTATTATCTAATATCCATATTATTAGTGGTATAAATACAAAGCATTAAAAATTGGTATAATGACTAACTGAAGTTAAATAAATTATGGTGGAATATTTAGCAAAGTTAGTTTTCTTTAATGGTCTGGGAGTTTGCCGTATGTGAAATATTGACTTTGTTTTACATGAACAACACTGGAATGCATTTCCTTCAACTATTTAATATAAAATTTTAACTAAAATCATAAAACTAAGATAGGGTAAAGTTTACACCGAGGTTTATATTTATCCATGTAATGTAGGCATAAGAAAGTAAAATCAACTTTACATTTTGTCATTGCTTACAAATCTTTGCGTTAAAGGAGAGGTGACAGAGTGGCCGAATGTGCCTGACTCGAAATCAGGTGGTGGGGAAACCTGCCCGGGGGTTCGAATCCCTCCCTCTCCGCCATCGTGATTAATCTTGAATGAATAATAAAAGATGACAAAAGGTTTGGTGATATGCTGAAATACCGTTAAAACAAAGACTCAATAAAAGCAGTATATTAGTTGTCTTTCTTCTGAACCCTTCGATTTGCAATCCGTCTACCCGTATTAGATAAATCACGATCCGTTTTTTGTTTCCCCGATGAATTACATTGTTATACATAGATAACAATGGCTGGTACAAATTGGGTTAATTTGGAAGCGGGATCGGCGTCAATATTACCGAGTGATCCGGTGCGGGCAGGTTGTTGGGGGACTTGGACTATAAGATACCTTGTGCCTTCAGGAGGGATCGACGATGGTGGATCAATACGAGTCGCTTTTAGGTTTGCCAGTGATTGGGCGATTCCTCAGATGAATGATCCGAGTGGCGATCATTATTTAACTGTCTCGGGTTCTCGTAGTGAAACGCAGTTGGTATCCAGCTGGAGAGCGCGGGCTCACATCCGCCCATACCAGCCCCATCTTTTTATTGAAGTCCTCGATGCTCCTCTCGAGTCAGGTGATGAAATAATAATTGTCTACGGCGACTGTTCTTATGGGAGCCGCGGGACGCGCGCGCAAACTTTCGTTCAGGATAAATTCGATTTCCAAATTGTCGTGGATAGCTTGGGGACAGGGGTATATGATAGTCTTACTGAAAATCCTCACTTAAAGATTGTTCCAAATAAACCGCATCACCTAGTGGCGTTGGCTACAGGTGATGGTTCTGTAGTCCATCCGGCAAGAGTCCTGGTGCGCGGTGAGGATATTTGGGGTAATGCGGTTAAAGAATCCATTGCTGGAGCTGTTTCTTTAAAATCAAGTGGCCCTAAAAATAACTTGCCCAGAAAGATTGACCTCAACGAGGGGCCTCATCTCTTACCAAATGTAAGTTGTCAGAGTGATGGTGTATTGCGAATCTACGTAGAGCATCCACTCTTAGGAAATGCTGAAGTAGGATCATTAGTCATTAACCGTGCTTGTAAACTGCACAGATTTTGGGGTGACCTGCATGGTCAGAGCGGGGAGACTGTGGGGACGAATACAGCTGAACAGTATTTCCACTACGCCAGGGACATGGCTCTCTGTGATTTTGCGGGTCACCAGGGAAACGATTTTCAAATTACTGATGTATTCTGGGAAGAGATAAAACGGTTGGCGCGAGACCTGACTCGTGAGGGAGAATTTGTAGTTTTTCCTGGTTATGAGTGGTCGGGACTGACGCCCGTTGGAGGAGACCGTAATGTTTTTTTCCTCGATGATGATCAGCCAATACGTCGATCGTCGATGGTTCTAGTAAAAGGACAGAGTGAGCAGTTTGTTGGAACTCCTCTTAAGGAATTATACGAGGTTATTAAAAAATCAGATAAGGAATCTATTCTTATTCCTCATATAGGTGGAAGACGTGCAAACCTGGAAATTTTTGACCCTGAATTAGAACCCGTAGTGGAGGTGCATTCCTGCTGGGGCACATTCGAATGGTTTTACCACGATGCACTCCGTCGAGGGTATTGTGTAGGTGTAGTAGCGAACAGTGATGGCCACAAAGGACGACCCGGCGCCGAGCATGCTGGGGCGGGAAAGTTTGGTGTTTTTGGCGGATTGACATGTATACTGGCAGAAAATTTTGACCGCGCATCATTTTTTTCAGCTTTGAAATCCAGACATTGTTACGGGACATCGGGACCTCGAATAGCCATTCATGCTGAAATGGAAGGGAAGTTGATGGGAAGTAACGTGTCACTCAATAGTGAGTTGGTGACTTTTTCTGTTAATGTCGTTGGTACCGCACCCATTGAAAGGATTGATCTTCTTAAAACAGGTCAATGCCTCGATTCATGGGAAGGCTGTCCTTACGCGATACGCCCTGGAAATTTAATAAGGATACGGTGGTCAGGGGCGCGTATTTTAAACCGCAATCGTGCGACTGATTGGAATGGGTCATTAAAGATTATAGATAATCAGCTATTGAGCGTCGATGGATTTGCTTTTGATTCTCCCTCCGAAGGGATTGAGGAATGGAACATGGAATGCATTAGATGGAAAAGTATCACAACTGGAGATGAAGATGGCCTAATTCTGACTCTAGAAAAAGCCGGTGTTGGGAGTATTAATTTTGATACGGGACCCATCTCCTGCCAGATAGCCGTCGATGAATTAAAAAAAGGTCCGGTCGTAAAGGATGCGGGTGGAGTTGGTCAAGAAGTTGTATTTGAATTGATGCCACCGAACGAATGTCTTAGCAGAGAAACCACCTGGCGGTCACAGTTTTCGACGTGCGAGATAGAGCCGATCGATGGAGTAATTCCCTTGCATCTTCGCATCCTTCAGGTCGATGGCCACCGTGCCTGGACAAGCCCGTGGTTTATACAATTGTAGATTTCGATTTTGATGTGGGATGGCTAAACAACGAACAGTTAAAATTACGGAAGTCAGTATTATATTTGAATGTCGTTAGGAAAAATCCTTACCAAGAACTAAGCATGACATACCAATTCATAATCAAAAATCACCTCACTTAATCGTTAGCTCTTTACTGGCGACTGTTATTATTTACAAAGTAGGGTTTTAAAATTAGTTTTCAGTTTTAATTTACTTTATATGAAACGACCGAAAATAAAAAAAGCATTTTGGGATAATTTGCCTAAGGGTTTTCATCACCACCGAATTGGAACAAAAGAAATCGGCATTGAATGTTTTGTTTGGAAAGGTGATCCTGGTGAAGTTGTATTTGCCAACGGCTCTACACATGGGGATGAATATGAAGGCCCAACTTTTTTAATGTCATTAGTCAATACTTGGAGGCCGCGAAATCTACGTGGAACTGTTGTCGCTATACCAGTTTTGAATGAAGGAGCATTTAAAGAAGGAACAAGGTGTCGCCCAGATGATGGAAAAGATTTATCCCGTGTATTTCCAGGGAAAAAGAATGGTAGTCCAACGGAGCAATTGGCAAATTTATGCCTCAATGAATTAATTAGGTACAGCGATTACTGGTTCGACTTTCATAGCGCAGGGACCTATTGCGAAATTGCCCAGTTCGTCGGATATTATACGCATTCCAATAGCAAAGTGAATAAGGTTCAGAAGAAGATGGCTGCCTGTTTTGACCGTTACTGGTGTTGGGCAGCTCCTTATCTTCCAGGTCGGACTGCGAGTGCAGCTCACGAGTTAAACATCCCGTTTAATTATACTGAAAGTCGGGGTGGGGGAGGTATTATGAGTAAGGATTTAAAGATGCTTAGGGATGGGTTCTTTGAATTTTTAAAAAGGTTTAAGTTTATAAAAGGGAAGATGAGGAAACTTCGTAGGCAGCCAATAAGGATAAGTAGACAGGCTAACGAAGCATTTCTTCAGACCACTCACTTATCTCCAGCATCAGGTCTTTTGAGATTGAATGTGAAAGTTAGGGATAATGTAATAAAAGGACAGATTATTGGTCATGTATTTCCCCTTGATGGATCATCGACCAAAAGTATCAAAGCAGAGAATTCAGGTAAGGTTTCAGTCTTAAATATTAGAGGGACAACGCAAAAAGGAGACCCGACTGTGACGATCACACCTATAAAAGAGAAAATTTAGGTATCCATTACCATATTTTATTCTTAGTAAATACTGTAATTAATTCTGAAATATAGATGGAATCCCGCGAAGGCTAATACGATAAAGTATACGGATATTCTCTGGTTTAGGAAGTTCCCTCAATGGTGTTGCACTGTGCATCGTTGATGTTGTATCCCATAATACAATGTCATTTTCACGATACTTATGCTCGGTAATAAAACGATCTTGAAAGGCATGATCGCCGAGACTGAGCAGCAATTTTCTAGCTTCATCGAGAGGCATACCAATAATCCCACGGCTGGTTCCAGCGATGGAATAAAGTGTTTTATCTCCTGTCACTGGGTGTTTTTTAACGAGTGGATGTGTGATTTGAGGGACATTATTTAATTGCTCCTTACTCAGTGTCGGTGGACTTATATCACCTGGACGTGCAGCAATACCTTTACCCCAAAGATGTTTTACCTTTAAAGAATTAATCTTTTTTTGTGTTTTCTCAGGTAAAGCGTTATATGCACCCATTAAGTCGCAAAAAAGTGTTTCGCCACCTAATTCGGGAGCCTTAATAGAATAGAGTATCGTTGAAGTAGCTGGTTCAGTATCATAGGATTGGTCGGTATGCCATTGAGCGGCTCCATTGCTAGGTTTGTCGTTAGCTACATCCGTATTAGTTATCGTTAAAATATCTGGAAAATCTGACATTCTAGATTGGTTAATAACATGGCGTATTGGGTTACCACATCGTTTACCAAAATCCAAAAATTCTACCTTTGTGAGATTCTGATCACGAATCACGATTAAACGGTTATTGTATAAAATAAATAACAGTTTTTTGAATTCCTCGTCACTGAAATATTTTGAGGAAACATCAATGTCTGAGACTTCTACACCAAAACTACCCGAAAGTGGTTTAACCTTAAATGTATGCATTTGCTATGCTTTATATAAGTAAAAGTAAGATATAGGTTCTGCAACCTATGAAAGTTGTTTGCTTGTACTATATTTATTTAATTTTGGATGAAAGTAAAATTGGAGAGACCTCATTTTAACTTCCATAAACAGTTTTTAGATAAATCCATACTGAAAATTTGTGATATTTTTAATATAAAACTAATCATAACTAGATTTATCGTCATGCAATATTTCTTTTACAAGAAAAACATTTGTAGTAAATGGGATAAAACTGGAAATATCTTAAAATGCACAATTACGAACTATGACAATTGAACTAATATCCGATAAATATTATATAATCTCGGGAACCATGTGACGTCGATTCATTGGTAATCGAAGAGACATTCCCTTAAAAAAATTAACTATAATAGTTTTTTCTTTTGCTCGTTTTGGGATCTTATATTTAAGACATTTTGGCTTTAAACCGAGGTAAAAAACCTTGCGTGCTTCAATATCTCTATTTTCGGAAGCACCATGTAAAAGAGAGTTAATAAAAAAAGTGACCTGTCCAGCTTTAGCTAAAGCTATTGTTGGGTCGCCAAAAAGGTGATCAGGTAGGTCAGCTCTCTGTGATCCTTCGGTGTCAATCAATTCTGGGTGTTCGTCGTAATGCTTGCCAATAGGTATGTGACTTCCAGGCCAGATCTTTAACGGTGCCCTATCTGGGGTAACATCAGTTAAATAGAGCATCGAACTTATTCCAATCCGTCGCGGTCGAGCAATAATTTCTGAATAGCGATATTTACTATCAACATGTTCTCCAGATACTTTTTTAGAAATACGAAAGGGATAGGTTTTACTCATTGCAAAACCATTAAATGTTATTTTATCAGTGTATAATAACTGTTGAGCTACCCTTTCAAAAAAAGGATGTTGGTAAATATTCAAAAGTACAGGATTATAGAATTCATATAATTTACCTCCTTTGGAAAAAATATCACGTGTGACTCTAGTGGCATCATAGTTATTTTTTTTACTCTCCTCAAAAGGTAACATTTCATCCAATAACTTTGAGACGGCTTCTATCTCTTCTGTTGTAAAAGGACCGTTGACATTGATTGACCCATCGCAATCAAATTGATTAACCTGTTCTTCTGTTAAAATTTTCTGTTCACTCATGTTCTGGAATTCTCTTAAAGTTTTATAGTTTGCTTTTAAGATAGAGACTGCCAATTGAATTTAGCAAAGAAATTATATTTGATGAGTTGTAGCAATCTAAAATATTTCCTTGAAAGAAAAATGGAAGGTTGATTTATAATACATTATAAACTCAATTTGGCTCCATATTATAATATTCTTTTAGAGTTAGAATTTTATTGCTAATATAAAGAGATAAGCATGCGTGTAGGAATAGTTTCACTTATTCATGAATCCAATACATTCATTAGCCTAAAGACTGATTTTGATATGTTTAGGTCGAGTTTTCTTCTGCGTGGAGAAGAACTCAGTAAATACTTTAAAGGTGGTCATCACGAAATTAGTGGATTCTTGCAGAGTCTTGAAGAAAACCAAATAGAAGCAGTCCCAATATTTTATGCTTCAACTCCTCCGTCTGGGACAATTACTCGGGAGACTTGTGAGCAATTAATGGCAATTATATTCAGTAGTATAGAAGCAGCTGGTAGACTTGATGGGTTGCTCGTAGCGCCACATGGTGCGAATGCTGGTGAGGGGAACGATTATCGTGATCTTGATGGCTATTGGCTTTCTCGTTTGCGCCAAACAGTAGGTGCAAACTTTCCGATAATTTGTACGATCGATCCACATGCGAACCTATCATCTAAAATGGTCAAATCTTGTCATGCAACAATTGCCTATCGAAGTAATCCTCACATCGATCAAAAAGAATGTGGAATCGAAGCGGGGAATCTCATGGGTAAAATGCTTCGTAATGAAGTTGTACCGACACAAGCGGCTTCATTCGTACCTCTTGCGATGAACATTGAAGCCCAGCATACGCTCGAGCCTCCTTGTCTCCCTATGTATAAATTAGCCGATCAGCTGCTCACTCACCCTGACACTCTTTCTAACAGTATTGTTCAAGGATTTCCCTATGCTGATGTCAAAGAAATGGGATCTGCTTTTATTACTGTTACCAATAATAATTTAGAATTAGCTCAACAGCAATCGAATGAATTGGCTAATTATCTTTTCAATCATCGTGAAGAATTTGTTGGGAAGCTAATAGACGTTGAGGATGCTATAAATCAGGCGCTTTCAATGGAAGGTCCTGTTTGTCTCTTAGACATGGGAGATAATGCAGGTGGTGGTTCGACAGGTGATGGAACGACAATTGCACATGAATTGCTCCGGCATGGTAAGGTAAAAGCATTTCTTTGCCTATATGATCCTGCATCAGTGAATTATGCTGCTAATGTTGGTGTGGGACAAAGTCTTAGATTACGCATGGGGGGGAAAGTGGATGAATTACATGGTCCACCAATAGAGGAAAATGTTAAGATAATAAGCCTACATGCAGGAAAATATTCCGAGAAAGAAGTTCGCCATGGTGGACACACAGAATTTAATGTGGGATTAACTGCAATTGTTCAAACTGATTCAGGTCTTACAATTAGCCTGACTACACGTAAAAGTATACCGGTAAGTATTGGGTTAATGACTAGTTGTAATTTAGATCCTTCTGATTTTCATATCATTATTGCTAAGGGAGTACATTCTCCTATTCCAGCTTATACTCCTTTTTGTAAAAGTATGATCCGAGTTAATACCCCAGGTACCACATCAGCAGACATAAAAAATTTTACTTATCACCACCGGCGCCGACCACTGTATCCCTTTGAGGAGATTTAGTTGAGTAAAGTTAAAAAATGAATAATGACTTTTCAGGTATCTTTTAAATAAATACCGGGTGATCGGTTTACTTCTGTAGAGGGACAACCTGTTGCTTCATCGACAACCAAGGTTTTTAATGGGTCACCAAAATTACCTTTCCACCAATTTGGTGTCTTAGAATAGTAGGATTTGGCATAGGCTTCTTTAATTGAGGGTGGATATTTATCATAATCAAAAAGAAACCATCCAAGGAGGAGGGTACGTTGATGAGGCGTATTATTAGCATTAGTTGAATGGAGTAACCTAGCATCTCCCATGACAACCGACCCTTTTGGGGTCGGTACATTTACCGCATCAGAAACATCTTCAAATATAGGGTGGTCTGGTGGAAAAGCTTTTGTGTTTACATCATGAGCGACGGGTAGTTTATCATGAAGTGCATTGCGTCTCAAATGGCTACCTGGAATAACGCGCAGGCAACCATTTTCAGTCGTGGTTTCTTCAAGATAGTAATTAAGAAATACTTGCATTGGTTTTCGTTCACTGCTAACGGGTTCGTCCCACCAAAGCCAGTCTTGATGCCAATATAAGCGGGGACTAAAAGGAGGTTTATTGATTAAAAATAAGTTTCCCATCCAACGGATATCATCGACCCCCATAATGTGTAAAAGGTCAAAAGTCGGTTGCCAGGCAAGTAAGCGGGCAAAATTGGGATCTCGAAAGGGACAGTCAATTATCAGTCCACCAAAGTTTTTTTGTGATTTAGTATACTTATCTTCTGTCTCGATAATTCGTGCAGTCGCTAATTTCAGATCAGAAAGTATAGACTCATTTAAGATACCGTCGATGATGCAGTAACCTTCATCCGTTAGTTGATTTCTTTTTTCTTGTGCTTCTTTATAAGTAATCATGAGTTTTATAATAAAGTTAAAAGTATCGATTAAAAGGGTAAAATTAAATGGGCTATTACTAGGTAATATCGCATGTCATATTATTGCTTTTATTTTTGTGACTTATAATTGGACCTTAGTTCCCGACGCATAATTTTATTAGATGCTGTTCTAGGAAAATCATCAGTTAAAACAATATCAAAAATGTGGAAAAGTGGATTGATATGTGTTCTTATTGAATTTTGTATTTTTAGTTTCCAAACTTTCTTTTCCCGTGAAACTTTTGGCTCGAGAATAACATAGACAACTAGCAATTCGGGGCCTCCCTCTGAAGGGGAAACAGAAACCGCAACGGTTTCACTTATTCCTTCAATTTGGTTAAGCTCAAGTTCTATTTCCATGGAACTTATTTTAATGCCATTCAGGTTCATTGTATCATCTACGCGACCGTGTGCCCTAAAGTAACCACCACCGAGGCGTTCCATCTGGTCCCCATGACGTCTCAATACTATTCCTGATTTATCTCTAGGTGTCCCATCAAAATAGGCTTCATTGTGATTGCGATTTAACAGTTCTTGAGATAAACCTATGGATGGTGGAATTAAAAATAATTCTCCATTATCAACTTCACATGCATTTTCGTCCAGGATAACAACGTTAAGACCAAGAGCTGGAGTAGAAAACGTGGCAGGTGATGACGGTTGTAATAAGGTCCCGGTAATGTACCCTCCACCAATTTCCGTTCCACCACAGTATTCAATAACCGGCTTATAACTGGCAAGTGACATTAAATAGAGCATGTCTATAGAGTTTGAGCTTTCTCCTGTTGAACTGAAAGCTTTAATCTTGCTCCAATTAAGTTTATTTATACAGCCAGAATTTTTCCATGCTTTAACAATACTTGGTACCAATCCGAGCATTGTTATTTCTGCATTTTGGACGAACTCTCCAAATGCTTTTCCTGTTGGAAC
>PNEW01000045.1 GCA_002922725.1 Verrucomicrobia bacterium Opi.OSU.00C
AGATGTGTATAAGAGCCAGGATACAGATGTTATGACTCGCGATTATTCCAAACTGGTAAGAAGGGAAGGTAGTAGTGACGTGTTGCCGATTATTATTGCCCAGGGAATGGATAAGCTTTTAGCCCCTGTGTGGGAAGAACAGAACGTATTAAGAACCCAGGGGCTTTATGAGTTTGAGCCGACAAATATTTCAGGGTCATCTAATATAAAGGACCTGGCTATTTTAACCGGCTACATGAAGTATTACATCAAAAAAGAAAATTGGGATATAGTTTTTGAAATTCAGAATTGTCTTAATACAGAATTTATGACTCTTTTACTCTGGAATGTTGCCGCCCTAGGAGGGGAACAAGGAACCTGGAAGTCAACGGTCAATTTTGAAATCCTTTCTCGACTATATCTGCCATCTTATCATCTGTTAGGTCGGGATCATTCATTGGAGGGGCAATCACAAGGGCTGTAAAATTTTTGCTATCTAAGACCTTGAAGTCTTCGTCAAGCTCCTCCTCCGTAGCTCTGAGTGTAGCCACCATTAAATTAATATCGGGATCTTCATTCCGATATTCTCCGGTATATTGAATGAGTTGTTCCCGCTGTTTTTGATTAAGGAATTTAGCTTCGCCGTTTAAAGCTGCTGTTACAATTCCATCGATGATTGGTTCTCCATCAAATCCTTTTTCCCTCAAATTTCGAATATGGGCTTTAAATTGTTCTTCCGAAACATTTCCGTCTGGGAGAATAGGCGTGGTTACTGCAATATTTAATTTATTAACGATTTGGTCTGCCATAGTTTTAGATAGCCACAAAAGGCATAAGAATCACAAGATTATTCTAATGGGGGTTAATTATTTAGTAGGTTTGCAAAAAAGTTGATGGAATCAAATTCCTTTTTCTCCTGGAATCCAATCGGTGCCCGCAAGTGGCAATTTAGCCATTGCTGCAGCCTCTAATGTGAGAGCGACAAGGTCCTCCCTTTCAAGATGGTGAACATTGGAGTTTCCACAAGCGCGAGCGAGAGTTGTCATTTCCATGGTAATAGTCTGCAGGTAATTTTTTAATCGGCGAGTACCCCATTCTGGGTGCATGCGTTTTTCAAGGTCGGGTAGTTGTGTTGTCACACCCACCGGGCATCGGCCAGTGTGACAATGATGGCAATATCCCGGGGTGGTCCCAAGAGTATGGTACTCGCTAGTGACATCTACATTGTCATTTTCTATCACGTAGTGAGGGCTGTTGCATCCCAGTGCCATGAGGACTGCCTGCCCTAGAGAAACAGCATCTGCCCCAAGGGCTAAAGCTTTGGCAACATCAGCCCCAGTTCGTATGCCTCCAGAGAGGATAAGTTGTACTTTGCCATACATATCGATTTCTTGGAGTGCATCAACTGCAAGGCGAATGGCGGGCAGGGTGGGTATACCAGTGTGTTCAATAAATGTTTCTTGAGTGGCAGCTGTCCCTCCTTGCATGCCATCTATAACGACAACATCAGCACCCGATTTTACAGCTAGTTTGACATCATCTTTCACACGAGTGGCACCGATCTTTACATAAATAGGTAATTTCCAGTCTGTAATTTCGCGTAGCTCAAGGATTTTAATCGTGAGATCATCGGGGCCTGTCCAATCCGGATGCCGACAGGCAGAACGTTGATCAATTCCCTCAGGTAAAGTTCTCATTTCTGCGACTCTTTTCCCAACTTTTAATCCGAGTAACATTCCTCCCCCACCAGGTTTAGCTCCTTGACCAACCACAATTTCAATTGCATCAGCCTTGCGCAAATCATCTGGATTAAATCCATATCTCGAAGGTAACACCTGATAAACGAGAGTTTTGGAAGATTGACGCTCTTCCTGCGTCATTCCTCCATCTCCAGTTGTTGTTGAGGTCCCCATCTCTGTCGCCGCGCGTCCAATGGCTTCCTTAACATTGGCAGACAAAGCACCAAAACTCATACCAGCAATGGTAATAGGAATATCTAGTTCGATCGGTTTTTTTGCATGACGCGTTCCCAATACTGTTTTAGTTTTACATTTTTCTCGATAACCTTCCAAAGGATATCTTGACATTGAGGCTGTGAGAAAAACGAGATCATCGAATGTGGGTACATGTCGTTTAGCCCCTAAACCTCGTATATCATATACACCTGTTTCAGCTGCTTGATAGATATAATTCAATATCTTCGAGTTGAAGGAAAAATTTTCTTCACGGCTTTGGTCGGGATTCATAGTACAGAAAACTGTTTAGAATTTGGAGACCAATGATAAAAAGTCTTTGCCGAGGCAACCCGTTTAAATTCTTTAGGATCGTAGTTGAACTTGGCCATATCCAAAAGTTCACTTACTTTGTTGTAATCGGGTTCTTCCATTTGTTCTTCCCTTGCATCTGTTCCAAGGCCGTGGATTTTGCCTCTTACATAGATGATCGCTTCATAAAGAGAGTCACCTAGTCCGTGGTCTGCATCCCCACATATGAGTAAGTATCCAGCTTGTGCCATAAAAGCTGACATATGTCCTACATTTCCACCCACCACGATAGAGGAGCCTTTCATCGAAATACCACAGCGGGATGAAGCATCACCATCAATAATTAATAGTCCACCATGGCCTGACGAACCTGCGCATTCCGAAGCAAATCCATTTACTCTGATAACACCTGACATCATATTTTCTCCAACACTCCATCCAACATTACCGTGAATGGTAATTTCAGCTTGCTTATTCATGCCGGCGATAAAATAGCCTGCATGACCACGGATATGGACTGTAATAGGTGCATCAAGTCCAACTGCGATATTATGAGCTCCGTTTGGGTGAAGAATTTCAAATTCGCGTTTGTCCGAAGAATTGAGGTTGTGAAAAAACTGATTGATCTCACGTACGCTTTGAGTATTCAAATCTAAATCTATATTTTCCATAAATAAATTTCTTCAGGTTTAGGCTCGTATAACTGTGCACTTTGAATTTCAGGGAGATGGGCCATCGTTCGAAACTCTGAACCGATAGCCACATAATCATCTGTTTCGGCTATTAATGCTGGTTTACAGGCAAATGCATCACGGACAAGTACTATTCTATTTGAGGTACCGATTAGTAGTGTATAAAAACCATCCACATCCTCGAAGGTTTTTTGCAGTGCATCTTCAATGGAATCACCTTCCAGTAAACGCCATTGCAGATAGCGACAGACTGCTTCGGTGTCATTGTCGGTCTCAAAAGAAATACCTTTCTTTTCTAGCATACGGCGTAAATTATGGTGATTAGAAAGTGAGCCATTATGCACGAGGCATAAATCTTCACCCGCTATAAAAGGATGAGAGTGATAGGGGGTAACAGCAGATTCGGTTGCCATCCGGGTATGTCCCACACAATGTGTCCCTTTTAACTCATTAAACCGATATTTATTCGCAATTTCCATTGGGTGACCGGCGTCTTTGTAAACGTCGATCGTTTGTCCAATCGAGAGTACGAAAAGCTCAGAATAATGTTCACTCAACCAATGGATGATATGCGAAGGTTCTATTGAAGTTATGACCACGGCGTGGTTATCAATGGCGATTAAATCACATTTCAATTCTTGGGATAGCTTTTCCGATAATAGGTTCCAGGGAAATTTGTTATCATGAGAAAATAAATTAATACGGCGGTTATTTTTTGAATTTTGTTCAGAAAACACAGCGAGACCAGCTGAATCCTGACCACGATCACCCATACATACGATCATCGGCGCGATATACCTACCCAAAGATGCTCTCATCTTTGAATTCTTGGCAAAAAGTCCTACGATGCCACACATATATTGGATTCCAAGTAATTAATAATATTCAAGGTAGCGATCGATTTCCCAATCGGATACATGACGAGAGTAATCAACCCATTCCTTATCTTTAACCATAATAAATTCATTAATGAAATCACTTCCCAGTTGATCACTGAATAAGGGGTCTTTTTCGAGTGCATCTATTGCATCTTTCAATGTTTGAGGTAGAATTTTAATTCCCATCGCTTGAATTTCTTCAAGCGAATAGTTATAATGATTGATATTATGTGGAGCACCTGGGTCGAGCTTACGTTCAACCCCATCTAATCCCGCAGCAATGATAGCCGCAGTCGAAAGGTAAGGATTACAGCTTGAGTCACTGAGTCTTAGTTCCAATCTCCCGTGTGGTACACGAACCATACTTGTTCGATTATTATCCCCATAGGATATATAGGAAGGTGCCCAAGTTGCTCCAGAGAGTGCTCGACCAACGACTAATCGTTTGTAGGAATTAACTGATGGTGCAACTAACGCCGCAAGTGCAGATGCGTGTTCAAAAAGACCACCCAAAAAATGATAAGCCAATTGAGATAGGCCAAGATTATTTTTGTCCGATTCGTCCTCAAATAACTGATTACCTTCTTTGTCACTAATGGAAATGTGGGTGTGCATCCCACTTCCTGTACGTGTTGACATGGGTTTAGGCATAAACGAACAGATGGTACCAAATTCACGAGCAATTTCTCCTGCTGCCATGCGGAAAAAGATATAACGATCAGCCGTAGTCAACGCGTCGGTATAAGTGAAATTAATTTCAAATTGACCATTGGAATCTTCGTGGTCGATTTGATAAACATCAAAGCCAACCGTCATCAGAGAATCAACAAGCTTTTCGATAAACCCTCGGCTTCTCGATAACCCTTTATAATCATAGCAGGGCTTATCAAGTTGATCACTTGCATCCGCAGGTCTCACAGTGCCATCATC
Source organism: Verrucomicrobia bacterium Opi.OSU.00C (assembly GCA_002922725.1). Lineage (GTDB taxonomy): Bacteria > Verrucomicrobiota > Verrucomicrobiia > Opitutales > PNEW01 > PNEW01. The sequence goes on from PNEW01000045.1 coordinate 4,744, forward strand.
GTTTTTTAATAAAAGCATAAATTCCGGTTCCAGCCCCGTGTTTAATGTCCACGCACGTTCCTCAAAACGCTTTAATTGCTGTGAGAGGATGTAACGAGTATCAAAATGCCAAGGTTTATTATTTACCATACCCGTACAAATAATACGCGCAAACCCCTCTTGCCAGGGGACAAGCGTTAATGTAGAAGGATCGCCCACGGCCATAAAATCGGGATCATGTGGTTCCTGCCCCATGCCCCAAACTGCAAAGCCTGCAAAGCCTGCCCCGTCAGTAAGAATATCATTAAAATGATTTACCGGTACCGCTTTAGTTTTCGCTACACCGTGAATATCCACAAACTGAGCCAATATATACTTAACCTTGTTCTCTTTTAAAAATGATTTAGCTTCTATTAAATTCACCAATTTGTCTCCCCATCATTCTTCTCTTAATTAACTTAAATATATTCCTGGGTTCTTAAAGTAAACATTTTATACCAACAGATTTTCCTCCAAGATCTTCCACAATTTCGTTCAGTACTTGCCAAAGATAGATGCCGTAAGTCGAACTGAACCACAATCGAAATATTTGTACTTCTTTTAATAACATGGGAAGTATGAAACAAGAAACCATGGCTACTCGTGTCATTACAACTTTTCCTTCATTACACTCGAAAGGGTAGGAGCAGGTTTGGGCTAGAACTTCATGCGATCGACGTCCGCTGATTAGCAGACCAGTATCCTGGTGTTCAACTCGGTAGACACCCTCTGATCCCTGTCTGAGGCGATCTGACAGATTGGCGATCAATTCACCTTCAATCCTATCTTCGAGAAAAAATTCATCTATCGCGAGTCGGATGATGACAGCGCCTTCATCGTAAGTTATCCACTCATAAATTCCATTGGGAATGGGAATTCCCTCATTGCTTAACCATGTAGCTGCACCTTTCCCTTTAATACCAAGCTTGGGCAAGGGACTTACATCACAAATGGCTAAATCAAGCATGGAAGATAATTCTGATTGGTGGGAATCAAAATGCAAGGGTACTTCCATCTTGTGAATATTTCCCCATTCAAGTTGTTGTTTTTCAAATTGGGATCTAACAGAACTGTGTCTTATATACATTTAATGTTTCTCTAGTTATTATCCGTTAATTTTTTGTCTTAAGTTTTTGGGATCGTAAAAAGGAATTTTTACAACTTTTGCTTCAACTAATGAACCATCATCGAGTTTAATACTTAACGTAGACCCCACATCACTGTCCTCTGGAGCTGTATAAGCTAAACCTATTAATTGCCCCATAGTAGGACTAAATCCGACACTTGTAATGCGGCCTTTTATTTCGCCGTTTTTAACAACAAGATTACATTCTTTCGGTTTAGGAGATAGATAATTTTTAGGGAAGATAAATCCAACTAGTATCCGTTCACGTTGTTTATTTTCGATAATTTTTAAACTTCTTTGCCCGATAAAGAATGGCTTGTCCATTTTAACTGCCCATTTCATCCCTGCTTCGAAAGGCAGCGTTAGCCCGTCGGTATCTTGGCTTACAATGATATGTCCTTTCTCTAATCTTAGCATTCGTTGTGCTTCCACCCCAAAGGGACATATACCATGTGTTTGACCTGCGGTCATTATAGCGTCCCATGCTGTAATCGCACCATCTGCGGGTAAATGAATTTCATAACCCAGTTCACCTACAAACCCAACCCGTGATAGGCGGGCGGGAACGTTGGCAACGATACCCTCACGAATGCCTAAATAAGGAAATGCATCCGGATCTAGGTTCACATCAGTGAGCGGTTGTAGGACCTTGCGTGCGTGAGGTCCTGCCAGGTTCATCGCACAATAAGTACTAGTCGTGTTGACAAGAATTACCTCCAGGCCCCATTCAATAACCAATCGCTGTAATGTTTGATAAACTGCGGCGGAACCAGAGCTGGTCGTACTTATATAGTAGCGGTCGTCAGCTAGGCGGGAGATGACTCCGTCATCGATTATTACCCCGCTTTCATCACACATCAATCCATAGCGTGTCATTCCTATTTTTAGTTTAGCAAATCGTCCTGTATAGACTTTTTCCAATAGAGTAACGACATCGGGACCGTTTATTTCTATTTTACCGAGTGTGCCTTGATCAACGATACCTATGCGGTTTCGAACATTTTGCACTTCTGTTTCAATGCATTGATTTCGGGATAATCCATCGGTCATGTAATATTCCGGGCGTAGCCAATCACCTGCATACATAAATTTTGCATTTAATGCTTTGTGGCGGTGATGCAGCGCGGTTCTACGCAGTGGCGTAAATATTCGGCCAGCAAGGTGGCCCATACTAATGGGTGAGGTAAATGGACGAGCAGTCGTAATCTGTTTCCCCCTCATTGTCTCACCTCGCAAGTGGGCAAGTATTCTCAGAGCAAGCAAATTAGCATGTTTACCTTGGCTGGGGCCCATTCCAAGTGTTGAATAACGTTTTAAAAGTTCCGCACTGTCAAAACCCTCCTTTACTGAATTAACGATGTCTTTGACCTGTACGTCCTCATCGAGGTCAATGAAGTTTTTTCCTCTAGGATGGTCTGAAATAGGGTAAGGATGGCTTTGAGGTGATTCTTCTTTTGGAGGACGTTTATTATTACCTGGTTTAGTTAGTCCGATCAAAGCTGTTGCTTCGGCTCCCGCGCAGCATCCATCTTCCAGTTGATCCTTCAAAGCATAAACGCCGTTGACTCTTCCCGCAGCAAATATCCCTTTGACACACTCAATGGGAAGGAATTGTTCCAGCCGAGTATCATATTCCATCCGGGTACTTCCCTGACGCAAAATTCCATCTGCTGGAGTCCAACCGACGCTCATTGCAATTCCATCACAATTGAGTTTTATTTCAGATTCTTTATTTACGGGGATGTCGGTGTCCAAATTGCGTAAGACGACGCCTTGAACTGAGGCTTTCATTTTACCAGCTATTGCCTCATAGATGAAGTGACCACGATAAACAGTAATACCTAAACCTTTGACTTGTTTGTCGAGTTCAGATTGTTCTCCTTCCCGACGGAGATCGACAAGTGCAACAACATGAATTCCCACTTCGTGAAAATCCAAAGCGCAGCGATATCCATCAGCATTCGCTGCGAGAATGACGACATGTTGAAAAGGTTTAACTGCATAGTGATTTATTAGCCGTAAAGCGCCGCTGGCCAACATTATGCCAGGTAAATCATTATTATGAAAAACTGCCGGTTGTTCGTAACAACCTGATGCTACTATAACTGATTGCGCACGCAACTTTGTCATACGTTCTTTATTTGTTAGGCAAACCCAGTGGTCGGCATAATAGCCTGAGGCGAGTGTGGAGAGTTGTAACTTAATGTTATTACAAGCTTTTACTTTTTCTAGCAATTGATTTAATAAATCAATTGCTGGACCTTTATTTTTATATCGATAGCTAAGGGTCCCTCCAGGGTGAGGGGTTTGATCAATGATGATTATGTTTGCACCAGAGGCCGCAGCTTCAATGGCTGCCGATAAGCCTGCTGGTCCAGCTCCAATAATTAGGATATCACAAAAGCCGTAATCTTTGATCACTGTTTTCATCGGGGTTTGTGCATCAATTTTTCCCAACCCTGCTATTTTTCTAATTTGGTTTTCATAAAAAGGGAATAATCGTTTAGGTGTATGAAATGCTTTATAATAAAACCCAACCGGTGTGAATGCACTAAAGTAATCTAGAAAACGTAAACGATCTTTTTTAAGGCTGCCTAATGTATTGACTGCTTTTACTGACATACCCTCTTCTATTAGTGTGAGATCAGCACGAATATTAGTTGTAGAACCAGATTCCATCATTGCATTGCAGTCGATATCATCAAATCCAAAAATTCCACGAGGCCGATGATATTTAAAACTGCGTCCCAATATATGTACACCGTTCGCCCAGAGTGCAGAGCTGATAGTATCACCGTGAAATCCAGTGTAATCATCTCCTTCAAATTGAAAATGAATGGATCGGGAACGATCGATCCATTCACCCTGCCGTTTATCTAAGCGTTCACTCATCTTCTGTTATGTTTTGAAGCAAATAAGTCTTAATAAATACATCCTTCACAGTATCATGTTCTGCGATAAACCAAGTGCCACTAGCCAGGTGGTACCACCATTCACGTTTGATTCCAGGTTCACCGGCCCGATTAAATACATAGTCAGCCCACGTTTCATTAGAGGTATTATTGGGGTCAGGCATAGGACGGTACTCACCTCCAAAGATAAATTCCTGGATGGGCCTTGGACCGTTAATTGGACATTTAAGTATTTTCATTCTTAATGACCGACTGAGGCTGCGCCTTTCTCCCCTACCAATTCATATTGTTCGAAACGTGAAAGATTGAAGGGTTGAATTATTTCGTGATTCTGATCATTGGCTACAGTGAAAGCCATGGTTTTGCCACTGGCTGGTGTCGCTTTAAACCCCCAAGTACCCCACCCCGCATCAATATAAAAGCCTTCTACACAGGTTTTTCCCATAATAGGGGAAAAGTCGGGGGTCATATCTGATAGACCAGCCCACTGACGTAGTATTTTGCACTCTGAGAGAAAGGGAAATAGTTCGAGTGTATGGCCCGATAACCCTTCTGCAAAGTCGAGCGTGGATCGAGTGGAATGGAGTTCATAAGGATCAAGTGAAGCTCCCATTACCAGTTCACCACGTGATGATTGACTGATGTATAAATGAAAACTCGCGGAAACTACAATCGCGTTTAGCCAGGGCTTCATTGGCTCAGTCACACAGGCTTGTAAAGGATGAATTACAATCGGGGTGCGTAAGCCGACCATCTTCGTTATGCTCGGAGTGTAGCCTGCTACAGCGGAGAGAATTCTATTCGTTTGAATGAGTCCTTTGTTTGTCTTTACTCCAACAACTTTATTATTTTTCACTTCAATGCCAGTTACAGTCGTATTTTGATGAATTTCTACACCCCGCATATTTGCCCCACGACCGTAACCCCAGGCAACTGCATCGTGGCGAGCGATTGCACCGGGTGGATGGTAAAGTGCACCCATGACCGGCATATTATGTCTACAATCGAGATCAATTTCCGGAATTATCTCCTTAATGAATGCACGGTCGACGAGGACGCTTTCAACTCCCATGTGTTTATTGACTTCAGCGCGCCAGCGCATGGTACGGAGAGCAGAATCGGTATGGGCCAAGGTGAAGTGACCACGTTCAGAGTAAAATAAATTAAGGTTGAATTCGGTGGAAAGGTCCAGAAATAATTTAACGCTTTTATCGTAAAAATTTACACCTTCCGCGGTAAGATAATTTGAACGGACAATGGCTGTATTTCTCCCAGTACCACCACTTCCAATATAATTTTTTTCAATTACAGCCACGTTAGTAATACCATGGTCACGTGCTAGATAGTAAGCAGCAGCTAATCCGTGACCTCCACCCCCAATAATGACTACATCATAGCTCTTTTTGAGTTTACTGGGCTCAGTAAACATCGGAGGTTCAGCATATTTTTTGTTTAGAGCGAAACGTAAAAGACGATAAGGCATAATTAAATTTTAAGTGCAAAAATATAATTCAATATAAAGAGATATGAATTTCTAAGACAGACCATAAGTATTTCCTTCGTCATCAAGACCAATTCTTTCTACAGCTGCATTTTTAGGCATCCCCGGCATAAGCAGCATCTTTCCAGTTAATACAACGATGTATCCAGGGGCATTACTAACTTTGATATCACGAACGGTTAAACGCCAATTAGTGGGCGCTCCTAGCTTTTTGGGGTCATCAGAAATTGAGTACTGTGTTTTCGCCATACAAATCGGCAGATTTTTTAGACCATGGCGTTCCAATTGTTTGATGTTCTCCTCAGCTAACGGGTGATAATCAACTCCTTCTGCACGATATATCTCACGTGCAATCGTAGAGATCTTTTCTTTGATCGGGGAGTTCACGTCGTAAAGAGTGTGTAATTGCGAATCTGTCTGAACATTGTTATCAATGACTGAAATTACTTTTTTTGCTAATTCCAAACCACCATTCCCACCTAATACAGCTACTTCAGATAATGCCGTTGGCACATCCATCGAATCACAGAAATTAAGCACTGAATCCAGCTCAGCTGAGGTGTCACTTAAAAATCGATTAACGGCAACAACAACGGGAAGATGGAATTTTTTTAAGTTTTCTATGTGGATACGCAAATTGGGTAGGCCCGCTTCCAATGCATCAAGGTTTTCTTCGTTGATTTGTTCCAGGGGCACGCCTCCATGCATTTTTAGTGCACGGCAAGTTGCCACTAAGACTGCAACTGCAGGCTTCAATCCAGATAATCGACATTTGATATTAATAAATTTTTCAGCTCCTAAATCTGCCGCAAAACCCGCTTCGGTAACAACGTAATCAGCCAGTTTTAAAGCAAGGTGGGTAGCGCGAACACTGTTACAGCCGTGAGCAATATTTCCAAAGGGTCCACAATGAATGAAAGCAGGGGTATTTTCAGTTGTCTGGACGAGGTTTGGATTAATTGCGTCTTTGAGCAATACCATCATCGCACCAACGACGTTAAGCTCTCTTGCAAAAACTGGTTCACCAGTTTCATTATAAGCGACGATGATGCGTTCTAAACGGTTTTCCAAATCTCTAAGGTTTCTTGCCAGAGACAGGGCCGCCATAATTTCAGAAGAAGCTGTGATATCAAAACCCGAACGATGGGGAAATCCATCAAACTTAGAGCCCAACCCGATTTTGCATTGCCTTAACTGACGATCACACAGATCAACTACACGTCGCCAAACAATTTTTTCTGAGTCGATCTTCAACATGTTACCATGAAATACATGATTGTCGACCATGGCAGCCAGTAAGTTATGAGCGGTTGTTACTGCGTGCATATCTCCCGTAAAATGTAAGTTGATATCTTCCATTGGTAATACTTGGGAATATCCTCCACCAGCAGCCCCTCCCTTGAATCCAAAAGTTGGGCCAAGCGAGGGTTCGCGCAATGTTAGAATTTGGCGTCGGTTCATTTTTCCGATTGCTTGAGCTAAGCCGATACTGGTGACTGTTTTCCCTTCACCCGCTGGTGTGGGTGTCATTGCTGTTACGAGTATTAACTTTCCCTTCGGGTGTTTTTCTAATCGGTGATAGGCCCGGGCATTTATTTTAGCTTTGTAAAAGCCATAGGGCTCAACTTCATCTGGATTTAGTCTCGTTTGCTTTGCAACAATCTCTACAGGATTTAGTTTTGACCGGCGCGCAATTTCAATATCCGAATCGATTGGTGTTAACTTACGGTAGGCATTGGCAACACTTTTTCGTTTGTTTTTATGGGTCATAATTAATAAAGAGTGCTGTTATAATTGCCTGTCAGCTGTAGCTTCAAAGGTCTTAGTAAGTAATTGACGTGAATTTTTCATTAAGCTCTCTATTTTATTAAAAAGCAGTGTGATCACAAATTCAACGGCGACTTTAGAAGCTATTTCTGCTTCGAGGGGATCACTCTCAATTCCTGTAACAAGCGAGGTGGTCGCTATCTCCGAAATGGGAGATTCGATATAGTTACTTAAGCTTATTATTGTTGCCTTAGATTGTTTGGCAATTTTGCCCGTAGCAAGTATTTCTTTTGTACTTCCTGAAAATGAAATTAAAACCACCACATCTTCTTTCCCTAAGGTTGCTGCCTGATGGCGTTGAATGTGATTATCTACAATAGATGTCGCGCGTATACCAAATCGATTTAGGCGGTATTCAATCCCACTTGCAGTACCGGCTGAACTACTTAATCCAGCAATCATTACGTAACGAGCTTTTAGGATAGCTTGCGCCGCTTCCTCGATCAAAGTTTCTGATGAAACCTGTAAAGTGTTCTTTATATCTTCTATTACACGTGAAGCGATCCTTCCTGAAAAATTACTTGAACTATCGCTCTTTCGGTTCGCTTTACGCAGTGCGAGGTCTTCCGTTAAATGAATCTTAAAATCTTGAAAACCCGAGTAGCCCATCTTTTTGCAAAATCGGTCCACACTTCCGTAGCTGGACCCACTTGCATTTACCACTTGAGTTATGGTTTGATAGTTAATGTCGTCATGGGTAAGGACGTGGTCGGCAATCAATTTTTCCTTACCTGTAAATTGGGGATAAAGGGACTTTATCCTTACAAGAGATCCATCGATTTGTTTCACTTGCATTAAATTGGAAATAATTTCCAAAGTTTAAGCAAGTCAAGATATATTATCCAACAAATAACCTTATTCTAGTTAGACGTAGTAAAAACACGATGTTATCTACACATAACATTTATTTTTTAAGTAGCTTAAGGATATTTTCACCGAGAATTAAATCCAATTCATTTTCTTTTAAACCCGATGATTGAATTTCATTGAGAGCTCTTTGAAATGAAGGCTGGCGGTCTTTATTTGGATACGTTAGAAGTGGATAGTCAGTTGCCCAGATGACTTTTTCTGGACCAACTATATCGACTGCCGCTCGGTAGATGTTACAGTCATAGAGCAGAGGGGAGGCCGCGCAATCGTAAAAAATATTTTTCATTATTTCTTTTATCTTTGGATTTAATTCGTAGAAGGGTAAAAGTCCACCCCAGTGAGCGAGAATAATCTTTGCATCTGGGTATTTTTTTGCCAGCCATGCGTAATCGGCAAGCGGTGTTTCAATTCGCCCTGTGTATTTGTGTCCTACAGGTTCTGTGACATGGATATTAATAGGCAGATTTAAATCTATCGACAACTCTACAACTTTAAGCCAGTCAGGATTCCTCAGATCGAATCCTTGCGCCTGGGGGTGAAACTCACCCAATCCGACAAATCCATGTTCGACGCATTTATGGATTTCATCCAATGCGCGTTTCCCTGCAGCGGGATGAACGTTTGCGAACCCAATCAATCTGTCAGGATGTATTTTTATCCATTCACTATACCACCGATTTTGCTCTTCGCAGGTTTCTTCGTTTTGCCAGTACCAACCGAGTAGTATCGCTTTATCAATTCCTGCACTGTCCATATCGCGTAAAAGTTGGTCGATGTCAGCCCACCCTTGGATCGATTTTTTTTCTAGTGGATCTACACACTCTGCCCAGTGAGACTCATCCCATTTCTGAGCCCAAATTCGTGGTTCTTTAAAAACCGTTGGCGGATACAGATATATATGTGCATCAATAATTAATCCCATGAAAGAATTATCTATTGTTAAGTGTGAATGTCTAAATAAAATACTCTATAAACCATAAAAAATATATTTATACTTGCGGGAACCAATCACAGTGTCTTGG
>PNEW01000046.1 GCA_002922725.1 Verrucomicrobia bacterium Opi.OSU.00C
AGATGTGTATAAGAGACAGCATTAAGACGGACAGGATAGTAATTTCCTATACGATTGTCTCCTTCTCCAAGAATATGATCGAACCACTTCCCTCTTCTTCCATCGATTTCTTTATAACATACCTCTTCGTCTGCAATATAGTGACTTGATGGAAGGACTTCTATACTGCCGTTTTTTTCAGAGAGATGGCGGTGTTTAGGTACTCCATATGGTGATGCGTCTTCCGCACGTTCACAGTAACTGTAATATTCCTCAGCTTTTTTGCCTGCACCGCTTACACCACTCATACTATTAACAATAATACCTTGATTTGAAATTACATTGTCACTGAGTAATGGAGATATCGGTATGAGGATACTTGTAGGATAACATCCAGGACATCCTATAATTGGGGCATCTTTCCAGGAGTTATTACTAATTTCAGGAATGACATAGGAGGAACGTGAGAGAAGTTCAGGGTCGGGGTGGGGATTACCATAAAACTCCTCATAACACTGTGAGGTATTGAGGCGAAAGTCAGCACTCAGATCTATTACTTTTTTCCCAGCATTGACAAGAGGGCGGGCATATTCCACTGCGACCCCATGTGGTAGCGCTAAAAAGTAAAGTTCAATATTTTTATTTTCAGCGAGATTGGATACTTCTGGATTTGTAAATTTCAAGTTGGGTAACTGGCCACGGAGAGAAGGTATAGCATCTCCCAGTTTAACACCAGCAAGTTTACGTGAGGTGACGACGGTTAAATTAACCCGAGGATGTCGAGCTAATAATCGAATAAGTGTCTCTCCAGTATACCCTGATGCACCTATAATTCCGATATTCATTATAAAGTAAACTAACCAGAGGTATTATATTACCGTGGGTATAGATTAAATAGATAAGTTAATGTATAAACTTTAAAATAGTTTAGAGAAAAATAATAAAAAGTAGACTAAAAAATGAACCCTCCTCAGTAGCCAAGACCGAGGAGGGTATATATAAATAGGGTCCCAATTCGGATAGGCTATCTTTTAGAAAACTGAAATCTTTTTCTGGCTCCAGGTTGGCCGGATTTCTTACGTTCCTTTTCACGAGGGTCTCTCTTTAGAAACCCCCCTTGTTTTAGAGGAGTTCTCCAATCTGGGTTAAATTTTTCCAAGGCGCGTGCAAGACCATGAGAAATAGCACCTGCTTGTCCATTTGGGCCACTACCATGGACCTTAATTATTATGTCAAATTGGTCAAGAGCTTCTACAGTAATCAAAGGTGCAGTTGCTAACTTTAAAAGTGGTTCATGGTAACAATAGTCATTGATATCACGCTTATTAACAGTAATTTTTCCACTACCATGGGGAATGAGGCGAATTCGTGCTGTTGCTGTTTTGCGTCGTCCAGTAGCGAGAAAGATATTATTATTGTCTACACTCATGGTTCAGTATCATGCTTCAAAGGTTATCGGCTGCTGTGCACTATGAGGATGATTCGGTCCTGCGTAAATTTTAAGCTTTTTAAGTATTTGACGTGAAAGACGGTTTCTAGGAAGCATGCCTTTTACTGCATTTTCTATGATAAATGCTGGTTTATTTTTACGCATATCCTTTAATTTATAATTTTTTTCATTACCGAAATAACCAGTGTAAAACATATAATCTTTCTGTTCTTCTTTATTCCCACTAACCGTGACTTTTTCAGCATTAATAACAACAACAAAATCACCCGTATCAATATGAGGGGTATAAGTAGCCTTATTTCGCCCTCGTAGGATATTGGCAATTTTTACAGCGAGACGTCCAAGGATTTGGTCCTGGGCATCCACCAGGTACCATTTTTTTTTCTGTATCGTCAATTTTTGCTAGAAAGCTTTTCATCTTATAAATGAAAAGCGAAAAAAGTAGACGGACTTCATCACTTGTCAACTGATTAATGAAATCCTTATCCTTATGTGGGCTATAATGTAATTCTTAATATAAATAGATTATCTACTAGAAGCCAGCTGAAAAGGTGGCTCCCCACCAGGCGTTACCATTACGGGAATCATCTAAGTTTGTGCCACTTATACGCATGCCGATTGAGAAAGCGGCACTATCACTAAATGCATAACTCCAATCTATAGATCCACCAAAATAGGTGTAATCGGTTCCAAAACCAGTATCAAAGAATACAGCAGCTATGTAAACGCCAATATCCAGAGACATATTCTCATTGGTTTCACTTAAAGCAAAGCTGTGTCCTGCAGATCCCTGTATTGTCAATCCTTTTAAATCAAAGTCGTAATAGATGTAAACAGAAGGTGCAAATTCTACATCTGCAGCTAATCCACCATAGATCTCTCGGGAGTAAGAACTAGCATTAGGATCTTCAGGGAACCAGTAATATGTGAATCCAACATCGGCACTAAGCCAATCTGCTAGGGCGAAACCATAGCCTGTATAGAAATCAACTTCGTTATTAAAACCAACACCATCAACAATAGGTTCATTTGCCCAAATGCCGACATAGAAATCACCATAACTCAGGTCTACCGCCGGTTGGAAAGATTCATCGGCAAACTGAACACCTCGGAACACATATTCTGATTCAAATGCAAAGGTGGATGATATGCTCAAATCCTGTGCTGATAGCGTGCTTATACTCAAGAGTGAGGCTAAAACAAGAATGTTAAATTTTCTTTTCATTATTTTTTATTTTTTAGTTTAAAAGTATTTATGATTAACTGGGTCGCATTTATTTAAGCGAGAAGTATGCCAAAAGATCAATATCATTATAAATTTAGCAAGGACTGATGCTTTTTTTGCATATTTGCAAGAATTTGAAGTTTGAATAGGTAATATAGGTTAAAATTGAACAGTAGTGCTATTTGTTATATATAGTTATAGTTACAAGATAACCTATATTAATGTAAGTAACTATATATTATAAACTTATAATATTTAATTTTGTGAATTTATGCAAAAATGACAATAAATTCACCAATATCCTAGAATAACGCTGGATAAAATTAATTGTTTTCCCCTGATGATTTAGGTGGGTAGGGGAAATCATTAACTGTGGAACGTCCTATAATATATCCGTTACCTTGTATACGTCGGAGGTGCATACATTCGATGCGAGATTTAAGTGATAATATCTATGTCGTTAGGAGTAAATGTACTTTTCTCTAAACCACCATCACTTCGAGTTCATCAATGATGATACTCTCGATTGCTTGGGGATCGCCCTCGATTAGTGTCACTTCTAACCAGTTATCACCATAGATTGCGGGCGGGGTTGTCAGCTCGAACCAGCAAGTAGTGAAAGGGCGGTCAATCTCGCCTTGAATTATGGGGTGCCCTTTCCCTACGGTTAGAGGATCATGTTCAAAAGTATCCCTATCCGTAATATCGTTTTTTACAGCTTCTTTTATTTTTCCTTCCCTATACATGCGTATCGACCTATCGGTATTTGTTTCAATTGGCGCGGCTTTTATACGCTTTTCACTTTGCGTCTGCCTTATCATACGATGAGGGATCTCTTCATTATTAATAAACACTTTTATTTGGTCATCCAGCGTCATGTTCCCGGCACGAAATATTAAATAAGCTTTACGCACTTTGTTTAGATCTTCACAGAGTCTAAAACGGTAATTGTCGCTGACTATATTACCCGATCGTTTGAGCAATATTTTATCTGCCTTAATTGCACCGGAGGGGGCGCCATCCTGAATAAAGACATCACACCCACTCCAAATAGGCTCATACACATAATTTTTTCTTCCTTCCCTAACGCAAACAGGATCTCTCAACTCGTCCATATCGAAAAGCTGCATCGGATAAAAGTTAGCCCAATCATTAGATACAAAATGATTATAAAACGAGATACCGTCTGCTCCAGCGCCATAATAGTTCTGAGCAATGGCTCGCTGCTGATCCATATTTATAGGCATGCGGTTTAATCGGCGTTCCGATCGACAACTTAACCAGGGAAGGATAGCTGGGTAGAGGTAACAGTTGGAATCGCGGGTTAGATCAGTGAACTCTTCATAGGGCGCATTAATATCCGAATACATGACATCACTGGGTGATACATAATCGAGGTACCCTTTTTCTATCCAAGTGGGTATATCCAATCCTAAGTCGTGACATTCTTTCAGTGTCTGGAATACTCTAGCTCCAAGCTTAAGTTCCTTTTTTTTAATTTGGCTCTCGGTTACCAGAATTTCATGAATCTGTCGCATCAAATCGGTCATTATCGATTGGCTCTCACGACCTTTGCCATGGGGGAAATAGACAGGTTCCCGGAAGCATAATTCCAAACCATCCAGATCAAAACTGCGTACAATTTCTATCGCTACTTCACATATATAGTCCCTTACTTCTTGAAAAGTGAAATCAAGCAATGAATTAATTTCAAAATCATCCCCTGGTGGATACTCTTTTATCATCCACCGAGAATCTTGAGTGAAATAACTGGCTCCTCCGCCTACACCTTGCTGTGTAGAAACATGAACATGGTTGAGGTTCATGCGAAACCCGGCGATAAACTCCATTCCGTGTTTATGACTTTGGTCGATAAGTATCTCCAGCGGTTGGACACCTGCATCCAGCAGGGGAATAAAGCAACGGTGTTGCGGCCGCTGGTCATAATCGAATTTTTCGCAACGCCAATAGACGGTCCAACCCTGCGAGTAAGCTTCCTGGATGAAAGTATCAACGTTAGCTTCTGCCACATCATCAACCCAGTTCCTCAGGTCTTCTTCGGTGGGAGTTTCCGGCAGGTAACTCCGAATGATGCTGGATGGGTCACTGACATAAATAATGCGTCGATCTCCACGTGGGGTGTATGTTCCCAGTTTGCTCATAAGATAACCTGCTGACAAAATACTAGTTTTCTATATTGGTATTTCTTTTATTTTTATAGTGTATTACTAATATTTTAAAGAATATATTGCAAATACTTCCAGTTCCAATAATCGTAAAATTACGATTGGTATATTGAAGATATAGCAAAAATGAATAGATTAGTCATGGGCGATGAAAAAAATAGAGTTATAGAAAAAGAAGCGAGTCAACTTCATCAGCTTAAACAATTTACAAAAGTAGTGGCCGATACAGGAGATTTTGCTGAAATCAAACAGTATTCTCCAGAAGACTCTACGACTAACCCAACCTTAATTTATAAAGCGGTAGCTAAAGATGAGTATAAACACATATTAGATAAAGCTGTTACTGATAATAGAGTCAAAAGTTCTGATTCGGAACGGCTCGTAAACAAAATTATAGATAATTTACTCATACTTTTTGGTCTTGAGATTTTGAATATAATTCCGGGGCGGGTATCCACAGAAGTGGATGCTCGTCTTTCATTTGATACAAAAGGTACAGTTGAGAAAGCACATGAAATTATTCAGATGTATGAAGATAATGGTATCACAAGAGATCGGATCCTAATTAAAATAGCATCAACATGGGAAGGGACGTTAGCAGCGAGGGAGCTTGAGAAAAAAGGTATCCACTGCAATATGACACTCTTATTTTCACTTCCTCAAGCAATAGCATGTGCTGAAGTTGGGGCAACACTTATCTCTCCTTTTGTCGGTCGAATTCTCGACTGGCACAAATTGACAATGGAACAGTATTCTGGTGTTGATGATCCGGGGGGTGATCTCGGTTAAAGAGATCTACAATTATTTTAAGAAATATAATTATACAACTGAAGTGATGGGTGCTAGTTTCCGTAATACCGATGAAATCATTGAGTTGGCAGGTTGTGATTTATTAACGATAAGTCCAGATTTTTTGAGGGTTCTAATGGATACTGAATTGCCAATTGAAAGGAAGCTTAGTCCAGAATTAGCTCGTGAACTGAAAATGGAGAAGGTAATACTCAATGAAAAAAAATTCCGATGGCTGCTTAACGAAGATGCTATGGCAACTGAGAAATTAGCCGATGGTATTAGGTGTTTTGCTATAGATACTCAAAACCTAGGTGCTTTGATAAAAACGAGATTATAGAAAAAGTAGTAACAGGTTGACCATTAATTACGTTCCTTTTCACGAGTTTATTTTCAGGATATTCTGACTTTGTGTGTAAAGTATTAAAGGCTTTTTTATATTAAATTATAAGTGTAATAGTGGTTATTTCATTTAATCTAACTATCTGGGTCGCCTAAAATCAAAACTAGGTAAAGGAGGGAATTTTCTGTGAGGTTCCTGTTGGTACCAAAACGCAACTGAAGCAATATCGTCAGCCAAAGGTTGATATTTACGGTTGGGCCACCAACCTAATGCTTGTATGGTGACCCGTAAATTTTTCTCATAACAGATAGGATCCATGATATGCCAACGGTATAGGCTCCACTTAGGAGGGCCATTTCCACCAGGATGATTTAAGGTATTACCAACATAAGCCGTACTATAAATTTTTGGAAATCCATAACTGGCACAAAAATAATCTTCTGTTCCAGTACCGCAGATTGTCGGGAATTCTTTATCTCCATCCATAAAGAATTTAATTTCACCTTCCCCAAACCATCCGTCTGATAATTGTGTCCATGCAATAAATGTCCCGACATAACGTCCTTGACCTTCAACGTCATCAAGAATTACATAGTCGGGATTTCTTCGATCTGTGACAGCACGTCTCCATTGAGAATGGAAATAACCCACTTTATCGGGGACATGAGCTTCAGCGTAGGTTATCTGATAGGCAATAAGAGGAATCTCAAGATCTGAGTCATTGGTAAATGTTATTCTCGCATGTTTACGAAATGGCATTGGCCAATAACAATTGAGAGCTGATGTTGGATTGACAATTACCGCAAGAGAATTGACAGGTGCAAATAAATCGTGACCGACTGCGAAGAAATCTGTCAGAGGGACTTCAACAGATGGGGTTTCCTCATGATCCCAGTAAATTCGCAAGACACAAGCCCGGCCCTGTCCAGCCCATTTTTGATCGGTTACAATCCAGATATGCTGGATTACTCCGGGACCTTTAACGTCCATAAGAGTTACGGTTTCATGTGCTTTTGCGTTTAAGAATGGTCTGACTTTCCAACCTTGACCGAGTTCAGTAGCATGGCTTGAATGTGGAAGATTTGGGTTAGTTGGGTCGGGAATAGCCATTCCACCTTTACCTTTTTCTCCAGTGGGGTTTTCAGCTGAAATCGAACGTGTCCTCATTTCCGTCAATAGTGGTAACGTTCCTAAGCCTGGTGTTAATCCTGAAAGGTTGAACATAAAAAGTATTTTTAAGCAGCAGGTATTTAGTTAAAGCTTGCCGGTCCAGTCAATGTATAACCAGGCATCATCTTTCGTTTTTGGAAAAATGATTGCAGGATACTTTTCGCTAGAGGTCCTGCTGTTTTTCCACCAGTATAATTGTCCTCGATCTCTACCCCCTGTACACAAACAGCAATTGCGATTTTAGGGTTTTCAACAGGGGCAAATCCTATAAACCAGGCGACATTCAGATTCTTATTGTCAGCACGAAATTGAGCTGTTCCTGTTTTACCTGCAATACGAAGTCCTGGTATGTGAACAGATTTTGCCGTACCTCTTTCCACAGCTAACTCCATCCCTTTAATGATTGCCTTGTATTGTTTGTTATTAATTGAGATTACTTCATCAAGCAAATTTTCCGAATTCGATGAACGGTCAGCTTGAAATAGGAGGGTGGGGCGAGTTCGCATTTCTTTACGGGCAAAAGAAGCCATAAATGCAGCCATTTGTAATGGGGTGACTCGAAGATAACCATGTCCAATAGAAATATTGGCAGTTTCTCCTGCAGACCACCTTCCTAAAAGCCGACTTTCTTTCCATGCAGGATCTGGGACTATCATGTGCTTTGTTTCAGTCTTTAATTCTATACCTGTTGGTAAATTAAAGCCAAAGCCTTTTGCCCCTTTACTCAGAAGGTCAATTCCTGAAGCTAAGCCGACTTCATAAAAATACACATTACAACTATCTTGAATAGCGGTGGCTAAGTCGATTTTCCCATGTCCATTATATTTATGGCAATTGAATAATCTATTACCTACGCGTAAATATCCCGGGCACGAAAACATACTCTCGAGATCCATTACCCCTGCTTCAAATCCTGTAATTGCGGTAATTAATTTGAAAGCTGAGGCGGGGGGATATAGCCCCTGAGTAGCTCGGTTCAACCAAGCACCCTTACTGCGAATTTCATCGTCTATTTTATAGGAGAGAAAAGGGGACACATCATTTAAATTGTAATTAGGTTTACTTGCCAAAGCGTAGACTTCACCAGTTTTAACATCGAGTGCAACAATTGCCCCTACTTTATTGCCCAGGACCTTCTCAGCTTCTATCTGTAAATCAATATCAATACTTAGCGTTAAATCTTGACCTTTAACAGGTAGTTTTTGTTCAACGAGTTCATATTGAAAACCTGATGGATCAACAATCCAGATCTCGCCGCCACTTGTGCCTTGAAGCATATCATCAAAACTATTCTCAATTCCAGTTCGACCTTTCTTTCCTTTGAAGGTAAAAGTCGTGAGATCTTCACCAGGGACACCCTCTTCCGAAACTTCTAATGTAGATACAACAAACCCTAAAGCATGGGCTGATGCTGAATTATAAGGGTAAAATCGAGAGCTATCAGTATTAATTTGAATCGGTGATTCAATGGGGATTTTTTCAACCAACTGAGCGTATTCCTCAAATGTTAAATCTTTTACTAATTTTAGTGGAAGGAGGAGGTTTTGATGAAAATGTCGTTCGATGTAGTTTCTTGATATTACTTTGTTGTCCCCAAGAATATGGTTTATCGTTTGTAGGTATCGATTAACAACATTCATCCGTGCTGTTATTTGAATCTCTTTACGATCTATATTTTGTTCTGTCTTTCGATATTGACGAACCAAGTGAAAATACTCCTTTCGGAACTCGGGACGTAATTCATTTAAGTAAACAATGGCGGAAAATCTCGGTCGATTGCCCACTAGCAGACGGCCCTCACGATCAAAAATATTACCACGTGGACCAGGAAGAAGGATACGACGCATATTCTGTCTTGCTTCTTGTTCAAGATAACGGTGGCTTTGGATTAATTGTTTGAGAATCAATCCTAGAATTAGAACAACAAACAACAATGCGAATATGGCATAAAATAAAAGGATCCGTTGATTGTAATTTTTATGAACTTCAAATGCCATTCGTCTGAGGATAAATATTGTTAGTTATTGACAAAGCCCTAGTCATTTTAAGCCTGAAAACTTCAAAAATAATTTCTGCAACTCTAGGATTAATGGTGCGGTAATAATTAAGACCAGGCTGGATAAAGATAGGTCTGTCAAAAATCTAAACCAGTAACTTTCTGTGAAAAAAGAACCGTGATCGACGATCACGGCAATAATTAACATAATAATGCTATTAATACTAAATGCAATAAACATTACGTGACCCCAATTTTCTTTTCTGAACCTAGTCTTAAATTGGCGAATGATAAAATATCCCAGACTGTATAAAACGAACAGAGTGCCATAAGGTAAGGGAATTGAAGCGTTAACAGTTAGAGCAATTAATATGATAATTAGATAGCCAGGCCAAAAAAGCATGTAGAGTCCGGGAAAAAGTAGGTAGAGACTATCTAATGAAAGATAAATGGAGTATCTTGCGAAGATATTATTTAAAAAGACTATAATTATGTAGGTCACAAGAGTTGTGAAACATACAATTAAAACTTCAGTCTTTTTGATCATTTATTTAAACTTTCCTCATTGATAATGGGGATGAGAATGGTTACTTCTTTTAAACTAAGTAGTTCCTTACTTAGCTCAACCTGGCCTATCTGAAATAGACCATCGTTACTCGGACTGAGAATCCTTACGTGGCCAATTATCAATCCTTCTGGAAAAATGTGTCCAAAAGGAGTTGTGATTATACGGCGAGGTGTTAAGTCATTTGTCAATACATCGGGTTGGACATCTTTTATATAACCTTGAGGGATAGTTAAAATTTTATTTACACTACCATAATATGTGACCGGTCTATTATCACCATCCAGTTGTGCGGCCACTCGAAATGTTGGGCTACTAACAAGTTCAACAACAGAAGTAAACTGATGTACTTCTTTAATTCTTCCTACGACTCCACCAGAATAGACTACGCCCGCGTTTTCCCGAAGACCATAGTTTTTCCCTTTACGGATAAGTATTTGATGCCACCACGAATTTAAATCTCGCCGTATAACACGGGCTACTTCAAACCGATACTCAGGCAGTGAAGGAAGTTTAAGTAGTTTTTCGAGTCTTGATACTTCAGCTTCAAGTGCTTCATGCTGTTGATTGCGCAGTTCATAGGCCGCATTTAGACGAGCAAGATCTTGTCCAGCCTTGATGAGTTCAGTCTTTGAGCGACTGCGTAGTGACCAGAAGTCTTGAAAGCTGTTTAAGTAAGAAATTGCCGTCCATGCAGGAGCTTGAAATTCGAAAAAACTTACACGCAGAAAGGATTTAAAAAAAGTCGGCAACAACCACAAAAGAAACGACACAAATAATATGATAATGAGTGGCTTCCCAAGGAAAGGTAGCTTTTTAAGCAAGAGAGAAGTTTGTTGAAGGTTAACTGACCCGGTTTTTAAGTAACCAGTTGAGATCTTGAAGAACGATACCAGTACCATTGGCAACTGCACTAAGGGGATCTTCTGCAACTATCACGGGAATCCCAGTTCCTTCGCTCAGCATATGGTCAATTCCGCGGACAAGGGAACCACCTCCGCCAAGAATAAAACCGCGATCAACAAGGTCGGCTGAAAGTTCAGGGGGGCAACGTTCTAGAGCATTACGCACAAGTTCAGTAATCGAATTTAGGGTATCTGTTAAAGCGTCACGAATTTCGCTCGAAGTAATGTGAATGGTTTTAGGTAAGCCAGCTACAGTATCCCTACCTTTGACTTCAAAATTTAGTTCTTCCTTTAGAGGAATTGCTGATCCTATACGGATTTTAATCTGTTCAGCAGTAGCAAAACCAATCATTAAGTTGTAGGTTCTTCTTAAATAGTTCGAGATTGATATATCCATTTCATCACCTCCAACACGTATACTTTTGGTAAATACAACTCCAGATAGTGAGATGATCGCAACTTCGGTCGTGCCTCCCCCAATATCAACAATCATATTTGCTGTGGGTTCATCAATGGGTAGGCCAACTCCAATTGCCGCTGCCATAGGTTCTTGTAATAAAAGAACTCTACTTGCACCTGCATGAGTTGCAGATTCACGGACAGCTCGACGTTCCACTTCGGTAATTCCACTGGGTACTGCGACTATCACTCTAGGTGGTACAATTTTGAAATTATTATGAACTTTACTAATAAAATAACGTAGCATCGCTTCTGTTATTTCAAAATTGGCAATGACTCCATCTTTCAATGGTCTAATAACAGTAATGTTATCAGGTGTTCGACCAAGCATCCTTTTTGCATCATTCCCAACTGCAACGACTTCATGTGAATCTGCGCGTATAGCAACGACACTAGGTTCACGCAAGACAATGCCTTTATCTTTAACGTAAACTAGTGTATTAGCAGTTCCTAGGTCTATTCCGATATCGTTGGAAAAGAAGCTGACTACTCGTTTTAAAGTGTGAGTATTCACCATTGAAGCTAAATTATTTTATAAAGTTCTCTACATTAATAGTATAAATGTCAAAAACATAATTTATTAATTGATAGCTTTTATTTGATTAAAATACTTCAATATCAAATCTTGGGTGTATTTTATGTCTGTAGAACTATATTGTATATACTTCTAATAATTTAAAGTTATCCTCTGTTTACGGAGAATACTACTAAAATATATTAGGAGATAATCTAATAAAAAGGATGTAAAGATGGCAACTGAAACAATATGTGGAATATGGGTTGATCGAATGGGTAAGGTTCATCTTTCAATACGTTGGGGTGAAAATAAACGTAAAGAAAAAATCTACCCTTACTTTCCTTTTGTCTGGGCTGATTCTTTTCCTTCATCAGGTAACATTCGTAAAGAAAGGTTGAAGAGTGATGCCCAATTTAGGTACTTACTAAATTTTGAGTCGATAGAAGAATTTTACGACATTGCTCACAATCGTCGAAAAGGTCTAGAAACTGAAATAATCAAACCTTTAGAAAGTCAATATCTCCTCGCACAAAAAGAAAGACTCTATGCAGAGATGAGTTTTAATGATCTTCGCCGTTGTCAGTGTGATATCGAGACCGCTTGTTCTATATCTGGTGGATTTAGTAACTCCAAGTTAAAAGAAGATCGCATTTTGGCTATCGGCATGAACTTCAGTGGAGAGAAAAAAGAACGTGTCTTGATTCTCAATGAGATGAGTGATGATGCCGAGTGTGATTTATTATTATCCTTCAATAGTATTCTCGCTGAGGAAGATCCGGATGTAATTGAGGGGCACAATATTCATAATTTTGATTTTCAATATCTCCAACAGCGATGCAAACGGTTTAAGATTCCTTGTGCGTGGGGCCGATTTAAACAAGAAGCAAGCTTTCATAGTAGCCGTTTACGTGTTGCTGAACGTTGGGTGGATTTTATAAGATGTGATATTCCTGGTCGTGCTATTTTTGATTCTTACTTGGCTATTCAATTGTTTGATATTTCGACACGAGATTTAATTTCATACCGTCTTAAAGATGTAGCAATATATCTAGGGATTACTGATATTGTAGGAAGTGGTCGAATTTTTATTCCTGGTGATGAGATTCAGAGTGCTTATTTAGCCGATCGGGAGAAATTTATTACGTACCTTTTAGATGATATTCGTGAGACCCGGGGTATTGCAGATTTACTACTACCCACTTATTTTGCGCAAACACAAATTTTCCCAATGACTTTACAGGAAATTTTACTTCGTGGCACAGCACGCAAAGTAGATCTTATTCTATTGGAAAAATATTACCATGCACGCCAGAGTTTACCTAGCCTCCCAGGGGTGGAGAGTTTTGAAGGTGGTTACACACGTAGTTTCAAGACTGGAGTATTCCCTCAAGTCCTACATTTTGATGTGGCTTCACTATATCCAAGCCTACTTGTACTTATGGGACTTAATCCGATAAATGATTCACTTGGTGTTTTCGTGCCTTTACTTCAAGAATTGAGAAAATATCGTTTAAAGTACAAGGAGTTAGGGCTAAAAACTAAAAATATGGAACTTCGTAAAGAATATTCAGCTCGTCAAAATAGTTTTAAAATACTTATAAATTCTTTCTATGGTTACCTGGGATTTTACGGTGCACGATTTGCTGATAGTGATCTCGCAGCAAAAGTCACTCGCCGCGGTAGAGAAATATTGCAGCAATTGATTGATGAATTTAGAAATTTAGGCTGTGAAGTACTGGAAGCAGATACCGATGGTATTTATCTTTCTTCTAAAAAGTATTTTAATTGTGCTGGAATTTTGTTAGAAAAAGTAACTTCTCTTTTACCTCAAGGAATTGATTTAGAATATGATGGTCGTTATGATGCAATGTTTTGCTATAAGTCAAAAAACTACGCACTCTATGATGGAAGGAAAGTCATAATTAGGGGGTCTGCATTAAGATCAAGAGGAATTGAACCTTATCTTAAATCACTAACTGACCATCTTATTCATTTTCTTCTCGGTATTGAAAAGGAATCCCCATTGATCCATGCCGAAACATTGCGTGTTGAAATTGAAAGTGGCGGAATAGATATATCGCGTATTGCTAAATCAGAATATCTGAGCCAACAGCCTGAAGCTTATAAAAGGGCAGTGACTCAAAGTAAGAAGCCACGTAGAGCATCTCTTGAAGTTGCCTTACAAACTAATCCTTTGCCTAAAATGGGACATCGCATTACTTATTATATACTTCCAAAAGAAAAAGGTGTAACTTCTGATTGGCAACGCGCCCGTAATATCAGTGTATATGATCAAAAGCGATTTCCTTACGATCCCAAGTATGTCTCTTATACACATCT
>PNEW01000047.1 GCA_002922725.1 Verrucomicrobia bacterium Opi.OSU.00C
GGATGATAGGGTTTGCTGCGGTTATTGGAATCAGTGTTGCGAGTCTCATTAGACTACAAGTTGATTTATTAGGGCTAACACCCCTTTTATTTTCACTAAAGTAGTTGATGAGGCTCTTACTCCTGGTACAGTCAGGGCGCAAAGTAAGATAGATGGTGATCTTGCGATGGTACAACGTGTACAATCTGGAGATGTTGCTGCATTTGATCAATTGATATTAAAGTACAGAGAGAGACTTTATTCTATAATATATAACCTATGCTCTAACCGAGAAGATGCTGCTGATCTCACACAAGAAACGTTTATTAAAGCTTTCAGTTCGATCAAACGATTTAAAGGGAAAGCCTCATTTTATACCTGGCTTTATCGTATTGCAGTAAATTCTACTCTGACCTATCTTAAGCGTAACCGAATGCGGCACTTTTTCAGCTTTGAAAATATCAATGAAGAGGTCAGCTCTTCAGAAATCGTCGAAGCGCTTTCAGTTAAGATTAAGTCTGAAAAAGCTGCACTTATGAACGAATTGCAGGAAAAATTGAACGAAGCGCTTCAAAAATTGTCTGATAAGCATAGAACTGTAGTGGTATTATATGAAATAGAAGGGTTGAGCCATCAAGATATCTCTAATGTTATGGGATGTTCTGTTGGCACTATTCGCTCACGGCTACATTATGCTAAGCAGCAATTACAGGCTTATCTTAAAGATTATTTAGATTAAGTATTATTTCGTTAATAATATGCCATTAGGAAATCATAATACAGCACCCAAAATAAGTTTGGAATCCCTACTTCTTTTGAAAAGAGAAGAAAAACCAAGCAAGGAGTTTTGGGATAATTTTGATCGTGATTTGAGACAAAAGACATTGCAAGCGCTTGTTCATCAAGAACCTTGGTACACGTGTTATTGGCATTTTATAAGGATGAATCTTTATGCTGTTCTTTCACTGAGTACAGCAATAATTTTTGCCTTGGGATTGGCGATTCATCATTTCGGTTGGTTCTCGTTTGGTGATATTAATAATTCAATAATTGCCGAGGTTTCGATATCGGAGAATATTTTAGAAGTAAAACCCAAAAGTATAGATTCTACTGCACTTTCTATTGCTAAAAATGATCCTGAAAAGCAATCGCATGCATTCTTTGTAATCGATATTATGCCTCATAAGAAAACAAGAAATGAAAACTTTAGAAAAGTAATGGCCTCACAGACCTTTAGCTTAGCTCCTGCTTATGATCATGACCTTAGATTTGTGTCTGACCCATTTAACAATAAATCACATTCCTCTTTTCATCCTACTCCGACAAACTTCAGTTACAAGTAATTAGAAGATGAGGAGTTTTCTTGATTACCTGTTGTTCACCTGTTTTTTTTTTGCTACTTCTCTTGTTACAGTAGCCATTGAGAATGGAGATTTTTTAAGCCTACAAAAACGTCTAATCGGTATTTTTGAGGAAAATAAAGATGCTATTGTTCAAGTAAAGGCGGCCTATCAACGTATTAATGAATCGGGGGATCCGGATATCGAAGTCAGAATGGGTACTGGATTCTTTATCAGTCGAGAAGGGCACATTTTAACTAATGCAGTACTTGCTTCAGATGCTGACCGTATATGGGCAATTCACCTTGGGATTGAATACCCCGCAAAATCCTTTGGTGACGACAAATCAAATAATCTTTCACTTCTTCAACTGAGCAATTTGCCAGAAAAGTTTAATTTTCTTCACCTAACCGACTCACCTGAATTGCCTTCAATTGGAACGATGGTAGTTCGATTAAGCACCCCTTTTGAATTAGAACCGACTCCATACTTAGGGCTAATAGCTGGCCATGAAAGTAGATTTGGCGAAAGGATATTCCCCTGTACGTATATCCGTACTTCGATCCCACGTGCGGTGGGAGAAGACGGAGCACCTCTTCTTGATCTCAACGGTAATTTAGTTGGTGTCCAAATAGGTATTTTGAGAGAGCTTCAGGCTTCTTATTTTTTGCCTACCCGTGCAGCTTTACGGTTAAGAGATGATCTCCTCTTTTCGGGGAAAGTAACTTATGGTTGGATAGGATTCGATGTGGAAGAGCAGAATACTATTAAAAATGGGACACAGATTGTCTTGAGTAGAGTTTATTCTGATACGCCGGCAGAAAGTGTCGGTATGTTTCCCGGTGATGTTCTTGTTAATATCGGTGATTACGACATTAAACGTGTAAGCGACGTACGCAATGCCATATTTTATACGAGAGAAGTTCAGTTTGTTAGCGTTAAAGTAAAACGTGATAATGAAGAAATAGACTATAATATGCGAGTTGCCGTTAAACAAATCGAGGATCTTGTTGAAGGTATTGAATTGACACAGGAACTGTCAAAAGGAGATCTCAAACAATCTCTTCCTCCATATAAACAAGCTACTATAAAAGATGAGGAACAAGAAGAACCGGGAAAACCCCTAGCTTCTGATTATGTTCCAGAAGATGAGTAAAAATAACTAAATATGGTCGATTATTAGTTAAACCCTTTCACCAAGGTTCGTCATTTTCATAGGATTGAGGGCTTTATCCAGAGTCTCTTTGTCAAGTAGCCCACGTTCTAAAACTATCTCTCTCAGGGTCTTATTTTCGCTTAATGCAACTTTAGCTACTTCGGCTGCTTTATCGTATCCGATATAAGGATTCAATGCAGTAACAAGCATAAGCGAACGATCAACGAGTTCCTGGCAACGTTCAATGTTTGCCTCAATACCTGATACACACTGGTCAGCAAAAGTTCGAGCTCCATTGCTTAGACAATGAATTGATTCGTGCAGAGCATAGGCGATTAGAGGGATAGTTACATTGAGTTCAAAATGCCCATCGCGACCACACATACTAATAGTATTACACAGTCCTTGTGCATAAGTGCATACTTGAATCAACATTTCACTCATCACAGGATTGATTTTTCCTGGCATGATTGAAGATCCTGGTTGGGTGGCTGGTAATACTATTTCCCCAAGTCCTGATCGTGGGCCGGAACTGAGTAAACGGATATCGCTCGCAACTTTAGTTAAGCTTACAGCGATGGTATTTAGTATTCCAGCAACTTCAACACAGTCGTCTCGAGCTCCTTGCGCTTCGAAATGATTACTAGCTTCGCAAAAGTTAATTTTTGTTTTTTCTGAAAGTATTTTACAAACTTTACGGGGAAAGTCAGGATGGCAGTTAATACCCGTACCGACTGCGGTTCCACCAATGGCTAACTCAGAAAGCAGATCTAGACTTTTCTCTGCTCTTTTAACACTTTTATTTAATTGCGCGGCATAACCAGAAAATTCCTGCCCTAAAGTCAAGGGGGTCGCATCCATAAGATGAGTACGACCAATTTTTACAATATCATGAAAGGCTTCTGATTTCTTTTGGAGTGTTATAGCTAGGTGTTTAAGTGCAGGTACAAGATTTTCTTTAATTGTGATTGCGACACTAAGATGAAGTGTTGATGGGATAATATCATTGGATGATTGACCCATATTAACATCGTCATTGGGGTGTAAAGGGTCTTTAGAGCCAATTGGTTTGTCGGTAATCTGACTGGCACGATTGGCTATCACCTCATTAGCATTCGTATTAGATGAGGTTCCTGATCCCGTCTGGAATACATCAACAGGAAATTGATGTATATGTTTTCCGTTGGCAATTTCCTCAGCAGCTACTTTTAAAATCTTTGCTTTTTCACGGGGGAGTTTCCCCAGTTCTTCATTTGCTGTAGCACAAGCCCATTTTATCAATCCTAAGCCCTTAATAAACCCCAATGGCATCTTCTTGCCACTGATGGGAAAATTTAAGACAGCCCGTTGAGTTGAAGCTCCGTATAAAGCTCCATCTGGAACTTTCATTTCACCCATAGAATCATTTTCAATTCTCATGCACTCCGACTTTAAAGAAATTAAAAAAAAATTCTACTCAAATCTTTAAAATTCAACAATTGTTCTTTATATACTCACGATTTTCAAAATATTAATCTTTTTAAATTACTTTTACATGGTTGAAGAAATCGGAATAGGCAAAGTAAGGTAGTCATTTAATGTCTACCATATCCCATTAAACGCTTCATTAAACGAAATGTAGATTAGAAATTTTCATCTTGATCCTTCGGGTGGTGGAATGTACATGGGGTTACATGAGGGTAAGCTTGCTTACATACTTTTGATCTCATCCGCTTTCTGATCGGCATGGAGGCAGCGAGTATATATGGAAATATTCCAACTTATGGAAAGCATCGAATATTAGATATAAGTATAATGGTTTAATTGATTTTCGGTAATAGCACTAATGCACAAATGAAGATTTCAGGTGAAATGCCTTGTAACACCTTTCCGAGAACTCGAATGGTATTCAAATATCAGGAGATGAAAGACTTATGGATTCAGATTGATAGGAAAATTGAATATTTAGACTAATAAAGGTTAGAAACAATCTGGGGGTAATCTAAGCTAACGAGAACAAACCCTATTGATTTAGTGTGGTACAAGCTTACGCAGAAATGGTTCAAAAATATATAGATGCAATCACCGAAAAGGGTGAACATTCAATTATCGGGGTTGATGGGCATGCTCCTATAAATTTTGTATTGCTGCTCTTCGGTCTTCACAAGAAAAGAGACCTTTTTATTTGAGTTCCTAATTAGGTTTTTGTCACATTAGATGTCAATAAATTCATCTTCAGATTTTCTTTCTGATAATTTTTTTCGGAATTCCATCATTTTTTCTTCATCGACTTCTGAATAACTTCTTTTTTCTAATGCTTTTTCGAGATGGTGTCCCACTAACCAGATAAAAATAAATACTAATGATAAAAATAAAAGGGGTGTTAGCCCTAATAAATCAACTTGTAGTCTAATGAGACTCGCAACACTGATTCCAATAACCGCAGCAAACCCTATCATCCCGAATTTATTCATTTGAGAAGCATATGGCTCGAATAGCTTAAATATTTTCACTATCTTTTTTTAAAATATATTCCACCTAAGTCAATGTACCACTCATTTAGCGATGTTTATAATTCAGTTGATATGGGGAGTTTGAAAGATTTATAATTCAGTTTAAAGTAGATGCAGTAATTTCTCTTAATTTATAATGATACTAGAATTCTTAGCTTTTATTGATATAAAATTACTATAAGATTATTCATCTGGTCTTTTACTTAATTACAAAATTATTGCTAAACTGATAAGAGATAATAGGATATCTTACTTTTATTCCCTACACTTTACTATCATGCCAGAAGAAGACACAGGCAACAGCCTATTTAAAGTAGTAAAAGGAGTTAAAGGGAGGCACGAATTTCTATATGATATAGATGTATTACGGAGTTTTTCAAAAAATAATAGTAATCTTGTAATTAGTGGCTGGTGTTTTTCTGAAAACAAATCCGAAGTGGTTAGTATGCGAATTAAAACGAATTATTTGAAGGTTAATGCACGTTATGGTATTAAAAGAGAAGAATTGGCCAATTTTGGTAAAATAAACGCAGAACTTAACGCCGGATTTGAAATTTACATACCAGCGTCAAGCGCTGAAGTTTTATTCGCTTTGGAAGCAAAATTAGGTGATTCTGACAAATGGTTAATTGTCATGAAAGGGGTAATTAGAGGTGAATCTCCAGCCGTAGGGGATGAAGGGATATATAAACGTATCAATATGGGTGGTAGCCCATACCGCGTAAAAAATGGTTTTCTTCTTAACTTCTATGAGGCTGAAAATATAAAACCCGATGGACCTGAGTATTTTTTAAGAGGCTGGTGCTTTAATGAAGACTTATCAACTATTAAAGCTATCCGTTGTATCACTGATCGTAACACTATTATTGGTAGATACAATTTAGAAAGTGTTGAGTTAATTGAAAAATTTGGAGATAGCGATAAAATATTTCATTCTGGATTTGAAATATCTATAAACCCAAGACCAGGGATAACTCCAATTACCCTAGAAGCCCAATTGGAGGATGAGCAATGGTTGACAATAGTTCAAGGTGCCCTCTGTCGTCCTTTATTTCCACGTACAATAAGTTTCATTCATGAATAAAAAGATATTAATTCTATTATCTGATTGTTATCCCTATTGGGTAATTTACCTCGCAGTGACGCTTCCTTTACTACTTGGAGTTGCAATTACAGGGATTCCTTTTGCACTTTTTTTCATGTTGGCTGCGGGAATAGTTACAATATTTCTCATTGTTTATACCGCTGTAAGAGCTTCCCAATTGAGAAGCTCGCATATAGACATTCTAACCCGACGGAATAAGGAAGAGCTTAGGGACTTTGAATATAATTTTGAAAAAAAATTTAAGCATTCGTTTGATGGATATTTCGCAGAAATTAGAACTGAGTTAGATGGATTTAATAAGTCAGTAAAGGAACAAGCTAAATCAATGAAGAGGAAGCGTAACGAGGATCTTGAAGCAGAAAATAATGAGCAATTGAAAGATGTCGTTTATAAAAATGATTTTGTCCAACAAGGGGACCGGCTTCGTCAAGACATTCAAAACTTCTATAATGAAGTCGATAAATCAATTAGTAAAAGCTTAGTTAAGCAGGATGAAAAATTGGATGAACTCAAACAAATCTCTCAAGAATATAAAAAGCAATTTAAAGAAGCACTTTTAAAGAAAGAGTTAAAAGGGTTCAGAGAGAAATTATACAAGGATTTCGAAGAAACAATTGATGATAGTAAAGATAAACAAGAAAATAGAATGAGTGAGCTTAATAGGCTTACTCAGGAAACCCGAAAACAGCTTAAAAAGACATTTTTGAAGGAAGATTTTGAAGATTTCAGTGAACAATTTCGTGATGAAATTAAAAAGTCTATTGAGGATGCAATTATAGAACTTGATAAAAAATTGGTTAATATATCTAAGGTCGTTAATAAAATAAGCCGAAATAAAAAAGGTAAGAAAACGGATAATAAGGTCTCTAAGGCTCCAGTTAAAAAAAGGGATAATAAGACTAAAAAAAGTGTTTTAGCTCAGAAAAAGACAAAAATAAAAACTAAAGGCCTTTCCGTTAAACATAAAAACGAATCTAAACTTACCAGAAAGTCCTCTAAAACAACGGTAAAAAAACGACGACTTAAAAAGCCCTAAATAACCTAGATATTTTAGCTGAAATACCCTTAATGTGCATTAATTCATTAGTTTTGTTTATTAGATCTATTTATCACTTAGGTTGAGTTTTGTTACTATCTAAGATGTTCTATTATATAAAATATATATTAGCTAATTTTAAGTAGAGAGAAAAAGTTTTCTGAATAGGGCTTTGTATTTGGATAAAAACATATAGAAGGTATTAAAAGTAATCACTCATGACTTATAGGAGGCAATTAAAAGATATTATTTGTATTTCCTTTTTTTGTTTCACTGTCAGTTAGTGTTTCATCTAATAATATGTTGTCTTGTGAAGGTATAGCATTAACTGATCTGAATCCGTATATACCCACTTCTCCGCAAGGAGTAGGAGGGTATGGAAGTAACGGGTTTATTTATGAGATAGAGAAGGTACGAAAATCAACTATCGATAACCAATTAGTTTGTATCAGTGGTTGGTGTTTTTCAGGGGATTTTGCTGAAATATCGGAAATACGTTGCATTACAGAAGAAGATGAAAGCGTTGGTAACTATGGGATGAAAAGATCTGAATTAATGACATTTGGTGAAAAAATTACAATCGCTCACTCCGGGTTCGACCTTTCAATTCCAATGATTGGAAGTAGTGTTCAATTTACTTTAGAAGTTAAAAAAATGAACTCAAATAGCTGGTTTTCCTTTGTTGAAGGAATACTAGTAGAAGTTACTACCCTTAAGGTAGGCAGTAGATTATGTAAAGCAATCAATGGTTATAGTTATCGAGTAAACCATGGTTTTAATTTCCAGTTAGATGAACCTGAGAAATATAAATCAAATGGAAATAATACACGACTTCGTGGTTGGTGTTTCTCAATAGATAACGCTAAAATTATCAACATTCGTGCTAAGACTGGAGATAAGTTAATTGAAAGCCGATATTTAATTGAAAGGCGAGAATTGGACTATATGTTTAAGGTGCAAAATAATATTTTGCACTCAGGGTTTGAACTTTTATTTAATATATCGCGAGGTTCCACATTGATTACGATTGAAGCACAAATGGAAAATACAAAATGGGTTACGGTAATTCATCTTTGTCTTTGTAAACCATTACTATTTGGAAAGACAACAATTATCCATGAGTAAAAAAAACACTATTCATTTAGCAGATATTTATCCTGGTTGGATTTATATTTTTGCTATTTCAGTACCTATACTATTTGGAATGTCCGCATTTAATATTAATTTTAGGTGGGCTTATATGACGGGAGGGGCAGCATTAACAATCATTCTTATTCTCTACACTGCAGTTAAGTTATGTCATCTTTTTGAATTGAGACTCATTGGCGAGCGCCAACGTTATGGTGATGACCAGCGTAATCGAGATTATCATTTTCACCATGGGTTTGGAGAATCTGTTGAAAACATAAGGAATATATTTAATCTTAGACTGGATGAATATAGAAAAGATAACAGAGAGCAAATAAATGATATTAATAGAACAATTGGGGGAGAAAGAGATAACCTAAGAAAGACAATACGGCACATGCTTAACAACAGTCAGAATGCATTTAACCGTCATTCAGCTCAAAATTTGGTTAATACGAAGAATCAATTAGACTATCACTTGGATATTATTATCAATAAGGCAGTTCATAAATTGGATGAGAAAATTAAAATTCCTACGGTGATTTTAAAAGGATTGAAAACGAATAAAGTATTATATGAAGAGAATAGGGAACTAAAACTTCAATTACGACATGAATTTGAAAGAGCTCTTCGGCTGACAACAATTTCTCTTATCAATAAAATTGGACGTAATAGTGAGAAATCAACGCAAGAAATATTTAAAAAGATTAAACAACAGTTATTAACTGAAAAAGAAAAATTATTTGAGAAATCAAATAAACAAAGAGAAGAGAGGGAGAAAATATCTCGCGAAGATATTTCACGAATTATTAAAAATATCGAACATAACCAGTGGCGTAAGATCGATAATTTACATCACAAATATTCAAAAAAACTTGATGACATTGAACGTCACTTGAGAATTAAATATTTGACTGTAAATACCGAAACATGGGGGCTCGAAAATAAAGCAATTGAATCGTTGAAAGGTATTACAACAAAACAATCTAATGCACTTAAAGAAGAATTATCAGCGAGGATAATGGCGATTGAAATCAAACATAGAAAAACCTTGGACGATTTGCGTAAAGAAACATCAAAGAGCATTCAGGAATCAGGTAGACATAACCATGATGCTATACTAAATGCTGTTAAGCGTGTCCGAGCACAGCACAAGTAGAAAAGAACCTAAAAGATGGCTCATAGAAAATACTATTATATCATTCCTCTTACCAGGGAAAGCTATAATAAAGTTGTTTTTAAACTGCGTCCTCTTATTATAGTAAAATGAAAGAAAGGTTAGTGGATAATATGCGGATTTGTGGCGAAACCAGATCTGAGGTGCAGCCTTTGTAGGCAATAAAATATCCAAGGATTCCCTGCGCTACCATGAGAAGTGCCATAGTTTTATTCTTCGTCCTGATAGCGACGTCGTAACCCTTCACGGCATTCTTTCATCATCTGGAGCCATACTTCACGTATCCCGAAAAGGTTTTTTACCGATCTCTTTTTTAAAGGTGTAATTACTCTTGAATTTCTATTTGATAAAGTTTGGAGAATACTAATTGACTGATTGAGATCACTCAACGCGGTTTTGAGATGACATATCGCAAGTGCGTAATCACCCATATCAATTGCTTGAAGAGAGAGGATAGCATTTAATTCGCCACGATGTATGCTGTTGCTGTACTGCCAAGTAATTATGGGAGTTAAGTTCGGCGGGCAGTGTTTCATGAAGTTTTCCCAGTGTTTCTTAAGATCCCGATAAAGAGCTCTCGTCACAATAAAAGCAGGGTGCCGGTGTAGGGTATAAGGCTCCAGATCATCATAATCAGAGTCTTCATCTTCATGAAGTTTCCCATTGATTTCACCGGTACTATTACAATTGAAGTCTTCAAACTCAAGGTCGAGATGTGACCAGTCCTCATGGTCCCAACCCATTAAAAATGCAGCTTCATTTATAGGGTTTGTTTCGTTTTTAACCTTTTCATAGAAGGAACAGAATTTATCAATATCACGATCATTTTGTTGAAGGTATTGCTGCCAATCAAATTCGTTCCAGGCGGTTTCACCACGATCCTCCCATTCACCTTCAGATAAATTATCAAAATCATAGTTGCTCATAAGACTTCCGGCCTTGTTCTATGAATCTTGCTTAATATGTGTTAACCCTAGCTTGATCAAGTGAAAATACTTGGCCAAGTTGTAATGTTATGGCATGAAAAAGGATGCAATTCGTCAAGTGAAAATTATATAGTATTGTGTGAATAAATAAGTAACTCTATTTACACGCAAAAGTATAGGTATTTGCCATTATCGCATTTATTTATAGCGAAAATAACAGGAGCTAGGGTTTGAGTAAGTATCCATTTATTTAGACTCTTGGTTACTGAATAATCTTATAAATCTAGTAACTGGATCATATAATTCATCTACGACACGTTCTTTAAGCGGAATAATAGCATTGTCCGTTATCGTGATTTCTTCAGGACAAACATTTGTGCAGCATTTGGTAATATTACAGTACCCGATCCCATGAGCCTTTTTTAAATCTTTATTTCTGTTTTCTGTATCCAGAGGATGCATTTCTAAAGCTGCAACATAAACCAGAGCTCGTGGTCCTATAAACTCCTCATGTAATGTATGCTCACGCAAGACATGGCAAACATCCTGACAAAGGAAACATTCAATACATTTACGGAACTCTTGAACACGATCAATATCTGCTTGAGAAATAAGCCATGTCCCATCAGCTTTATCAGGTGGTCGGGGGTTAAACTTTTTTATCTTTTTCTTAACTCGATAATTCCATGATACATCAGTTATAAGGTCTTTAATTAGTGGAAATGACTTCATGGGTTCAACTGTTATAGGTTTTTCCAGAGGAAGGTCATTGAGCCGAGTCATACACATTAATTTTGGCATGCCATTAACTTCAGCTGAGCATGAACCACATTTTCCGGCCTTGCAGTTCCATCGACAGGCAAGATCATTTGCTTTTTCTGCTTGAATCTGATGGATGGCATCAAGAACTACCATACCATCTGAAACTTCTGTTTCGTAATCTACAAATTGACCGGCAGATCCATTACCCCTCCATATGCTGAATGTTGCCTTGGGCATTACTTCATTTCCTCAATAATTTTTATAAGATCATCTGGCATTTGGGGAATAGGATCATATTTTACCTGCATGTTACCATCATCATCTTTTTGAATAACGATGTTAATTTTCCCAAATGATTCAGTTTTTTCTGGGTAATCTTCCCGGAAATGTGCGCCACGACTTTCTTTTCGTTCAAGTGCAGATAGTGTAATTGCTTCAGACACTGTGAGTAAATTTGATAGGTCTAAAGCAGTGTGCCAACCAGGGTTAAACTCACGATTACCATCAACACTGACATTATTTATTCGTTTCCATAGTTTTTTTATTCCCACTAAAGCCGCACGCATTTCATCTTCATTTCGTACAATTCCGACATAATCCTGCATTAATTCTTGTAGGTCATTTTGAATTTGATAGGGTCCTTCAGCAGTGGCCATACCTTGAGCTCGTTCAAATGGTTTAAGAGCTTCTTTAGTTACTCTGTCAATATAATCCAGGTTGATTACACCTGATTCGTTTTCATTAGCAAAGTTTGCAGCATATTCTCCAGCGCGTTTGCCAAGGACTAATAGATCTGAGAGTGAGTTACCACCAAGACGATTAGCACCATTGATCCCCGCGGCGCATTCTCCACAAGCAAATAACCCAGGAAGGGTTGACATCTGAGTATCTGCATTGACTCGTATACCACCCATCACGTAGTGAGTAGTTGGTCCCACCTCCATTTTTTCCTGGGTAATATCGATGTCAGCTAGCTGTTTAAATTGATGGTACATGCTAGGCAGTTTTCTTTTAATGTGTTCAACAGAATTGGGCAACTTTTCTTTGATCCAGGAAATGTCAAGTAATACGCCACCATGAGGACTTCCTCTGCCTTCTTTAATTTCTTTGACAATGCAACGCGCTGCGTGGTCTCGAGTGAGTAGTTCTGGTGGACGGCGAGCAGATTTATCTCCTTGGGTATAGCGCCACCCTTCTTCGGGGTTGTCAGCGGTTTGTGATTTGTAATTATCAGGAATTTCATCAAACATGAATCGACGACCTTCATTGTTGAGTAAAATTCCGCCTTCTCCACGGACTCCTTCCGTGACAAGAATGCCTTTAACACTGGGTGGCCAAACCATTCCAGTAGGATGAAATTGAACAAATTCCATATCGAGCAATTGGGCACCAGCTTCATAGGCAAGTGCATGCCCATCTCCGGTACAGTCCCAGCTGTTACTTGTTATTTTGTACGCTTTACCTAACCCACCACTAGCCATGATGACAGCTTTTGCTTTGAAGATAACAAATCTACCTCGATCACGAGTATAGGCAACGGCTCCAATTACACGATTTTCGTTTTTAAGTAAACGCGTGATGGTATATTCCATGTAGACTTCCATCCCTTGGTGAATTCCATGATCCTGAAGGGTACGAATCATTTCCAGACCAGTCCTATCACCAACATGTGCTAGGCGAGGATACTTATGTCCACCAAAATTTCTTTGTAAGATGCGTCCATCCTTTGTGCGATCAAAAGCTGCACCCCAAGCTTCTAGTTCGCGAACACGTTCAGGAGATTCTTTGGCATGTAATTCAGCCATCCGCCAGTTATTAATATACTGACCACCTCGCATTGTATCTGAAAAATGAACTTTCCAATTATCACGGTTGTCGACATTGCCAAGAGCCGCAGCTATACCACCTTCAGCCATCACAGTGTGTGCTTTTCCAAGCATTGATTTACAAACTAACCCCACAGAAACTCCATGTGACGATGCTTCTATCGCGGCGCGCAACCCAGCACCACCGGATCCTATTACTAAAACATCATGTTGATATGTTTGATATTCACCCATTAGAAGACTCTCCAGTCTGTCCAGATCCCCATTGAACATAATCTAACATATATATCAGAGAACAAAACCCAAATTAAACTCATCCAGGCCCATTTCATATGTTTTTTATTAAGGCAGCTGATGCAACTATATGCATGTTGTCTTACAGGTGATTTTGATAGTTGATTTTTAAACCCACCTATAAGGTGCCGCAAGGAGTGACAACCTAAGGTATACCCGCTAAGAAGGAAAACGTTTATTGCAAGAACCAAAGTTCCAATACCGATCCCAAAAGAAAAATCACCATTACTCGGGTTTTTAAACCACATTGCATTCCATACATCATACGAAAGGAAGATGATAAAAAAGAGTGCAATATATAGAAAATAACGATGAATATTTTGGAATATAAGTGGAAAAGAATTCTCCCCTTGATAAGTCTTTCTTCTAGGCTTTCCTACTGTGCAAGCAGGTGGGTCAGCCCAGAAAGCTTTATAATAGGCTCCCCTGTAGTAGTAGCAAGTAAGCCGAAATCCGGCAGGAGCCCAAAGGATAAGAAAGGCGGGTGACCATGGTAACCAGTTTGGCCACCAGGTAGGTTTTGGACCAAACCAACTGTGAGGTGAGTTTCCTAGGAGTTCAGGAGAATAAAATGGTGATAAATAAGGTCCCGAGCTATAATGTTCACCTTGAAATGCGGCCCATGTCGCATAAATAATAAAAGTAAATAGGCCAATAAAAATAAGAAGTG
>PNEW01000048.1 GCA_002922725.1 Verrucomicrobia bacterium Opi.OSU.00C
CTTTGCCAAATATCCTCTTTATGACCAGTCATGATATTGGTGACTGGCTTGGGTGTTACGGACACAAGACAGTCCACACACCTAACCTCGATAAACTAGCGGCAAAAGGTTGTCGTTTCGACAAGAGAATGAGCTCAGAACCGATACCTTTTCCAGCGCTGACGCCGACCCAGCGCTTGCATATAGACATTTATGGTTATGTTATAATTAAAAACCTCCTTACCGAGAAAGAAATCGCTATCCTTAAAGATACACTTTATGGAATGGAAGATGATTTTCGTCGTACGAAAAAGTTGCCAGCTCCTTATTGCTGGAATACAAGTGTTACTGAAGACTTCTTTCGTATTGATAATTTACCACATTTGGCACCTTGTTTTTTCGACTATATCTCCCATCCATATATTGTCGGTATGGCAGAAGAAGTTATCGGTGGCCCTGCAAGGCTTGAACAATCTGACGCTCATATACGCCGTCCGGTGCCTGGAAAAAATCGTCCCTTAGGATTCCATCGAGCAAACCAAGCCGCTTACCATCACAATGATCGAGGGCTGTACCATTTTTCCTTTATCAAAGCCCTAACTAATCTCACTGACCTTGGTCCTGATGACGGGGGTACAACTGTTATTGCAGGCACCCACAAAATAACAGATACTCCTGACGAGGTGATTATAAAAGCTGCCCTGAAAGATCCGTCCCTTATTCACCAGGTTGAGGCACCAGCAGGATCCACTCTACTTTTTTACGAATCTCTAATTCATTCGGCAGGCAATATTAAATCTGATAAAGATAGACTACTTATTCTCGGTGGGTATTGCCCAACGATGTTTCAGACTTGGAAGGGTTATGATCCTGATCCCGATTTTGTTAATACATTATCAGACAAAAATCGTGCCCTGCTTACTGGAGAAGATAAATATGATTGGAGACGGAAAGGGCGAGACCTTTCTGACCAGAAGGATCATGGAAAAAATGACTCTTGATATTATCAAAAAATAAATAAGTAGAATGTTAGTATACCTGAGTTGAGCTTGCGGGAATCAAGAATGTATAATTGCTTTAAACAATTACTTTTAAATGAACCCGTTCATTGAGTCTAACTCAATTATAGATGACGGAATTGCGTTGCAAGAACGGGCAAATCGCGACGGTTATCTTTTTTTTCGAGATGTTATCAATAGAGATTCTATTTCTGAAGTACGGCGTGATATTACCGAAATATTACAAAGATTTAGTTGGATTCAAGAAGGCACGGATCCATTAGAAGCTATTACGACTCACACAGCAGTTTTAGAATACACGGAGGAATTCGAACCTGTTTATGATGAAATTATGAAACTAGAGTCGTTTCATTCCCTTGCCCACAACTCTGCTATCTTTAATCTCGCAGAAACGCTTTTGGGGATGGATGTATTGTTACACCCGAGCAACATTGCACGCATAATTTTTCCTAGTGGTCTTGCCCACACTACACCACCGCATCAGGACTATGTTCACATTCAAGGAACCCCAGATGTTTGGACGTCATGGATCCCATTGGGTAACTGCCCTCAGCAAATGGGTGGACTTAGCGTGCTCAGTGGATCACACAAATCGGGTATTTTTCCTGTGACAGAAGCTTCCGGTGCTGGGCGGCTTCGAAGTGATACTAGTTCAATCAATGCTGAATGGGTTTCGAGCTCCTTCAATCTCGGAGACATGCTATTATTTTACAGTCACACAGTGCATAAGGGGCTTCCCAATCTTTCAGGCAATCGCTTGCGTATATCAGCAGACTTTCGTTACCAGAAAGCTTCAAACTCAGTTATTAATACGGTATTAAAACCTCATCACGGTCGTCTGAAATGGGAAGAAGTTTATGCAGGATGGAAATCTGATAAATATCAGTTTTATTGGAAAAAATTCTCTCTCGCAACGGTTGACAAGGTCCCTTGGCAGGTCGACGCATAGAAAAAAATTAAATAAGTATTACACATATTTAAGGGTAAAGATCAGGAAAGTTTAATGCTGAATTATGTAATTTCTTTAAATAATATCTAACAGTTAATCTTACATTATCACTATATATGCTTCATAATAAATATATTCCTTTAAATGTATAATATATTTAAATATTTTGGGATTGTTTTACTCGCGGGTTGTTTCTTTTTTGGGATTTTATATTTTTGGAGTGATGTCTTAAAACCGGATTTGGTGGAGGAACCTGTTCGCTATAGTCTTGAAACAATTGAATATACTC
The DNA here is from genome assembly GCA_002922725.1 of Verrucomicrobia bacterium Opi.OSU.00C. Taxonomy (GTDB): domain Bacteria; phylum Verrucomicrobiota; class Verrucomicrobiia; order Opitutales; family PNEW01; genus PNEW01. The sequence continues at coordinate 2,237 of PNEW01000048.1, forward strand.
AAAAATTAAGAAACGTCAGTTTCACCGAAGATGAGCTTTTTAAAATACAACAAGATGTAGACTATAATGAAGGAGAATTTGCCCCATGGTATCCTAAATTTGAATCTCCAATTCTTGCAGAACTTGTCAGTGAGGGTGCACTACCTTCGGTGATCGAGCGGGTGGGATCTGAACCATTAGTATTAAAGGGAGTCGACAGTAATGGGGTATATGGTGGTACATTGTTTCAAGTGGTAGGATCACCACATGCGGCAGAACACGTCGGTTACTTCTTTGCTGGATCTTTATTAGTTCGGTGGTCTCCATTTGGTTATCCAATCGTACCTCATATAGCGAAAGGTTGGGAATCTAGCCCCGATAAAAAGGAATGGACTTTTTATTTACGAAGAGGGATGAAATGGTCCGATGGGCATCCTTTTACCGCCGATGATATTCTCTATCGATGGTATCAAGAAGGTAATCCTAAATTATACGGAGATCTTCCACATTGGATGAAAATAAAAGGAAAGCCAGGGGAAGTTCTTAAAATAGATGATTACACTGTAAAATTTATTTTCCCTCACTCATATGGAGCTTTTTTAGAAGGCTTGGCTAAATTTGTGGATTTTTGCTCTCCTCGACATTACCTGGAAAAATATCATCCAGTATTAGGTGATGATAACCTTATCGAGGCAACCCTTAGAAAAAAAAGGCTACCATCGCGTACGAGTCTATATGCTTCATTAAAATTATGGAATAATCCTGAACACCCAAGACTTAACCCTTGGGTCTATAGAACATTTAAAGCAAATCCCCCTCAAACGTTTGTGCGAAATCCTTACTACTTTGCGGTCGATACTGAAGGTAATCAGCTTCCGTATGTAGACCAAATTTTCACTGAGGTAAAAAATTTTAAATTTGTGCCTATTGCAATATCTAATGGGCTAGCTACATTTAAAATTATGGGTGGAATAGATTTTTATTATACCCTCCTCATGTCACAACGCGAAATAAACAATTACGAAGTGTATCACTGGTTTCCTGCTTCACGGTCACGCTTTCTAATTCATCCTAATATTAATTATTTAGTAGACCATAGTGATCCAATTACCCAAATGAAACATGATCTTCTCAACAACAAACGGTTTCGCCAAGCACTTTCTCTTGCCATTAATCGTCGCCAAATTATCGATATAGTCTTCAACGGTGTTGGAGAGCCCGCACAGTTATCCCCTGGTAAGGAATCATTTTTCCACCATGAAAAACTTTATAGAAGTTTTACAGAGTATTCACCCGAGAAGGCGAATGTCCTACTCGACGAGATCGGTCTAACTCAAAGAGATTCCAAAGGATATCGTACATTTAAAGATGGTACGGATATGGTTTGGCATTTAACTGTACCACAAGGAGAACTAGATGGCCCAGGTGATCTCATTGTTGATGATTGGAATAAAGTAGGTATTCACACTATCCAGGAACGGCCAGCAAATTCAATCTTTCACTTACAACAAACAACACGCAAAATTGAATTTTCTATTTGGCCCGGGGATGCTGAATATATTCCGGTTATAGTACCCGAACGACTTGCTGGGTTATCAGTTTTTCAGGCTTATGGGTATTATCTCTGGTTTATGGGAGGGGGACTTTACGGAAATCCTAAAGCTACAGAGTTTGGTGGCATTGAACCACCTGTGGGTTCTCCAATACGACAAGCGATGAAGTTGGTCGATGAATCTTACAGTGCAATTAATCGTGAAGAACAATTGTTAATATTTAATAAACTTTTCGATATTGCTGCTGAGAATGTCTGGTCAATCAATATAGCTACTTCACCACCATTCCCAGTCGTAGTTAAAGACGGTTTTAAAAATGTTCCTACAAATGCTGCATATAGTGGGATCTTTCTTACACCATCTAACGCAGGATTGGAAACTTACTACTTTGAAACCCCTTATAATACATCTGGAGCCATTGCGAAAATAAAAGAAGAAATGATAAAAATTACCCCTGCTTCTGAAGGATTTGGTCAAGATGATCCGACATCAAGAAGTTATAAACGTTTGGCTTGGCTTATAAAAAAAATGTTTTTAGGTGTTGCTGTTTGCGGAATAATTATGGTCGGAATACGGCATCCGTATATTGGAAAACGTCTATTGATCATGGGGCCGACGCTTCTCATTATTTCGATAATCTCTTTTACTATTATTCAACTACCACCGGGAAATTATCTTGAAACAAAAATATTAGAATTACGGTTAAAAGGTGGTCCATTGAATCTCGAAGAAATTAATAAGTTACGGGAAACCTTTCATCTCGATAAATCTATTACCGAACGTTATATACGATGGCTTGGACTAAAGTGGTTTACTTCCTTCGATAAGAAAGATCAGGGGTTATTACAGGGACACTTGGGTTTGTCCATGGAAAATCTAAGTACTGTCAATGAAATGGTGGGCGATCGAATCCTTCTCACTTTTTTTATATCATTAGGCACGATACTCTTTACCTGGGCAGTAGCCTTACCCATCGGAATATATTCAGCAGTTCGCCAATATACTTTTGGTGACTATATTTTTACTCTTGTAGGTTTCATTGGGATGAGCATTCCTAGTTTTCTTCTTGCCTTGCTTCTTCTTTATTGGAGCAGCAAGTATCTAGGTATTAATATGTCGGGTTTATTTTCACCTGATTACGCTATTCAACCAGAATGGACCAAAGGTAAAATAATTGACCTCTTGAAGCACATCTGGGTTCCTATTGTTGTCTTGGGGGTTACAGGAACTGCCGGTATGATCCGGATTATGCGAGCTAACTTACTTGATGAATTGAGAAAACCTTATGTAGTCACAGGTATGGCCAAAGGAGTTCGACCTTTTAAGTTACTAATGAAATATCCCGTGCGTTTAGCACTCAATCCTTTTATCTCAGGCATTGGGGCAATTTTCCCTCAATTAGTTTCCGGGGGCGCAATCGTCGCGATGGTTCTAAGCCTTCCCACAGTAGGACCATTAATGTTAGATGCATTAATGAAGGAAGATATGTATTTAGCCGGGTCAATGCTTATGGTTCTCAGTCTTCTCGGGATTTTGGGCACCCTGGTCAGTGACCTTCTTCTAATATGGCTCGATCCACGAATTCGTATGGAAGGGGGTGTACGATGAACAGAAGTAAAAAGTCTAAGATCGAAGAAAGTACTGAGCAGTTAACTCTGAAAAGTAGCGGAGCTCATTTGCACTGGTAGAGTTAAAGTTTAAAAATAGGTAAATATAAGGTAAAGAGTGAACAGAGACACACAGCAATATATCTCAGCTAAAGAAAAACGTGCGCAACTAATGACTAAAGGGTTTTGTGTCTTTGAGAATGTTCTAGATCTTGAGATGATAGCGAGTTTGAATACTATGAGTGAGTGGACGATTACACAGGAAGATCCTGTACACTTTGAGGAGCATCGTTCTCAAGGTTGTATTATTCCCTACTACAAATTCCCTCATCCAACATTTGCCAAACTCATTGTCCATCCACACGCCCTTTCAGTTTTCGCAAGATTGGGATTTGACGATCCAAAAGTCTGGAGTGGTTTCGTTATCAGCAAACCGCCTCATACCCCTCCTCTTTACTGGCACCAGGATGGTGTTTTGTGGAACCACCCCATTAGTATCACGGATAAGCCGCAACAGTATTTTCTGATGTACTATCTGGTTGATACTAACCGGTATAATGGTTGTTTGCGTGTGATTCCCGGCTCTCATCTGAAACGCCATACCCTACATGACCTGGATCGCAAGGCTCACGAACTGGACGAAGTACAGCGTGCGAGTAATATGAAACATCCCGCCTTCCAACAGGTCGAGGGCGAAATTGATGTTCCTGTCAAAGCAGGTGATGTGATCATTGGCGACTCTCGTCTTTTGCATTCAGCTCACGCTAATCAAACCGATAAGCGACGAACCGTACTCACGATTTGGTATTGGCCGGCATATGCAAGTTTACCTGAGGAAGTCAAAAAATTAATCATTGATCATATCACTGTCAAAAGAGAATGGGTCTCGTGGATTAAAAAAACTCGATCTATTACTCAATCATTGATACCGATCTACGAAGGGGAAGCAAAGGCACCATCCTGGTGCAATACTTGTACTTTGAGGTAAATAGACACGCAATACAAAACTTAAAACTTGCAACCATGATTGCATAAAGTAATTTTAATCTAACTTGTTACTTGATAAAAAAGATAGTAGACAATTATTTATAATAACTCTTGAAGGATATGGTTGAGGACAAACGCTACAGAACGATACTTTTGATTGGTAAGCCCGGTTCAGGAAAAGGAACGCAAGGCAAAGCGTTAGGTGCACTGCCGGGTTTCTTTCATATCTCTTGTGGAGAAGTTTTTCGGCGGTTAAATCATAAAAGCGAATTGGGGAATATATTTCTCAATTATTCAAGCCAAGGTCTGCTCGTTCCCGATGATATTACTGTGCGCTTATGGGCAGAGCACATAGACAATCTGGCACATACAAATCATTTTCATCCAGAGGAAGATATATTGGTACTTGATGGCATTCCCCGTAATAAACATCAAGCCGAAATGATGGAGAAACATATAGATGTGGCCCTTCTCCTTTATTTAAAGACGTTGGATGAAGATAAGCTGATTGAACGAATTCGCCGGCGTGCTCTACATGAAAACCGACTAGACGATACTCGCGAAGATATTATCCAGCGCTGTTTCCAAGAGTATAAAGAAGAGACTGAACACATTCTTTCTTATTATCCAGATTATTTAATCCGCCCTATTGATGCTAGCAAAGTTCCCATCGATGTTATCTTCTCCATAATCAATGTGGTCCGCGATGAGATTGCGAATCCAATACCTAGGTGATTATTGATTAGCGATAGTAGGTAGAATAGTCTTTCAATAACCAAATTTCACCCCTTAAATTTTTATTTATACGACCTCTATTTCTGGATAGATTGTACAAGGCAAGTCTTACCAATAGACCAAATCATCCCTCGCCACTTGGCGCCATTGCTACCGACGTTTTTATGTCTTTGGATTGGGAATTTCGTCTGGTGAAAAGCCTTGATAGAATATGTGCCAACGTCACTTCCAATAACTTAGTCCGTTAGGATAATTTAACATATTTTATGGCTGACCAAATGACACATTGGTCGATAGAGATCAGAAGCTAGTTTCTTCCGTGATTCTACAAAACGATTAATTAAGTAAAAACATATTTTTGGGTAAGCGAAAAAATAGGGTCTTTTTTACAGATTAAGACTGCGTTTAATTGTTTATTATTCTTTACTAATATTAGGTTGCCTGAGTATTGGAAAATAAAATACTAAAGTTCAAAACTTAGTGAATAAATGAGATATTGAAAATATGAAAAAGGAAAGAATCGATTACCCCGAAAGGAATATCTATTTTCATTTATTCCAACTATCATTTCATCCAAATATTCAGCCTTCGACCTTGGATATATTCTTAGTATAATAATTTTATCTAAAAAATGATTAAGATTTTCAAATACCTCCTTCTGCTACTTCTTACGGCGGGTTGCTTTTTAGGATTTTTATATATTTGGAGTGATATTTTGAGGCCGGAATTGGTGGAGGAACCCATTTACTATAGCCCAGATAAAATTGAATACACGAAAGAGTTGAGAGATATTACTTTCACCGAGGATGACATTTACCAAATCCAAAAAGATGTTAACTATAGTGAAGGTGAATTAGGTTTATGGTACCCTAAATCCGAATCGCCTCTTTTTGCAGATCTGGTAATCGAGGGTAAGCTGCCACCAGTTATTGAACGTGTAGGTTCCGAGCCAGTGGTACTTAATGGAGTGGACGGTATTGGTCGTTATGGTGGTACCTGGTTACATGTGGTGGGTTCACCTTCTGAAGTAGGTGTCATGGGAGCATATTATTCCGGAGCTACCCTTGTTCGTTTTTCTCCTCTTGGTTATCCAATTGTACCCCATATAGCCAAGAGTTGGGAATCGAGTCCCGACAAAAGAGAATGGACCTTTTATCTGCGTAGGGGCATGAAGTGGTCCGATGGGCATCCATTTACTGCTGAAGATATTCTTTACAGGTTAAATGTAGAATTAAATCCTAATTTACCTGGAAATATCACACCTGACTGGATGAAAATAGGTGGAAAGAGAGGTGAGATTGTTAAAATCGACGATAATACTGTTAAATTCGTTTTTCCTCAACCCTATGGCACCTTTCTTGAACGCTTGGCTCGAGCCACCGATTTTTGTGCGCCGCGACATTATCTGGAAAAATACCATCCGAAAGTTGGCGATATTGATCTCATTGAAACTACCTTGAAGGCAAGACGTTTGCCTTCAAGTAGAAGTCTATACATTTTATTAAAATCATGGGCGAACCCCGAACACCCAAGGCTTTGGCCATGGATTTATCGGACTTATAAAGCTAACCCTCCTCATGTTTTTGTTCGTAATCCCTACTACTGGGCCGTTGATCTTGAAGGTAATCAACTCCCTTATGTAGACCAATGTTTATTCGAGGTTAAAAATTATAATCTCATACCGATATCAGCATCCAGTGGGGCGATAACCTTTTTAATTTGGAATATGGATCTCTCATATACGTTACTTATGTCACAACGTGAAGCCAATGATTACGAAGTGTATCACTGGTTTCCTGCTACACGATCCCGTTATCTCATTCATCCGAATCTTAACCTTTTGATTGATCCCGATAATCCGGTTACCCAAATGAAGCATGATCTTTTAATAGACAAGCGATTTCGGCAGGCACTTTCCTATGCCATCAATCGACAGCAAGTCATCGATATCGTTTACAATGGGGTAGGAGAACCTGCACAGTTGTCACCCGGGAGAGAATCATATTTTCATCATGAAAAACTACATAAAAACTTTACCGAGTATGCGCCCGAAAAGGCTGATCAACTACTTGACATGATTGGCCTCACCAAACGGGATTCAGAAGGTTACCGTACGTTTAAAGACGGCACGCGCATGATTTGGGATTATTCATTGCCAGTGGGGGAAGATGAAGGACCCACTGAGCTTATTATTGAAGATTGGGGCCGTGTTGGTATTCGTGCAATCCGACGTTCGCCATCATTGCCTCTTTTTTGGACACAACAGAATGCACGCCAATTGGAAATTTCTATTTGGGCCACGGAAAGTGAATTCAATCCAATAGTAGGCCCCAAGCGTTTTCTCGGGGCAACGGGTCTACAAGCTTTAGGCTATTCCAACTGGTACTTTAGGGGAGGACTTTTAGGTGATCCTGAAGCAACACAATTCGGTGGCATTGAGCCTCCGATTGACCATCCTTTAAGGCGTTCAATGGAAATAGCTGAGTCAGTTTTCAGTGCAACCACCCATAAAGAGCAACGTGAAAATTTCAATAAAATATTCGACATCGCTGCAGAGAATGTATGGTCGATCAATATAACCACTCCGCCACCACACCCGGTCGTAGTCAAAAATAACTTTAAAAATGTTCCGCGGCTCGCATTTTATGGTAATCGATTACATCCACCTTCACACGCGGGATTAGAAACTTTTTATTTCGAAGATGCTTATCATTCTACTGGAACCATTGCGAAAATAAAAAAAGAATTAATCGAAATTACTCCTGCTCCCTACGGTTTGGTTAACGTTAAAAACAAATCGAAAAGCGTTAATCATCTCGCATTACTTATAAAGTATTTGTTTATCTTTATTTTTGCATGCGGCATAATAATGATGGGGGTTAGACATCCCTATATTGGAAGGCGACTACTAATCATGGTTCCTTCACTTATCATTATCTCGATCATCTCTTTTTTAATTATCCAGCTGCCTCCAGGAAATTTCATCGAAACTAAAATCCTAGAGTTGCAGTTAAGAGGTAGTAGCGTAGATATGATAGAAGCTGAGAAGTTACGCGAGATGTTTCATCTTGATAGGCCCATCGTCGAACAATATGGGCGATGGCTTGGTTTATATTGGTTTACTTCCTTTGAAAAAAAAGATCAGGGCTTACTCCAGGGTCATATGGGATTATCGATGGAGAATCAAAATACGGTCAATGAAGTGGTAGGTGATCGTATCCTTCTTACCTTTCTCATATCACTTGGAACAATTTTATTCACTTGGGCTATCGCCTTGCCTATTGGTATCTATTCAGCCGTCCGTCAATATACCCTGGGTGATTATTTTTTTACATTTTTAGGTTTTATTGGAATGAGTATTCCTAGCTTTCTTCTTGCATTAATCCTGCTTTATTGGAGTGGAAAGTATTTTGGCATTAATGTCACAGGCTTGTTTTCACCAGAGTATGCCGTTCAATCTGAATGGACGGGAGGGAAGATTATCGATTTGTTACAACATATTTGGGTCCCTATTGTTGTTCTCGGTATTACAGGAACCGCAGGTATGATTCGAGTTATGCGCGGTAACTTGCTTGACGAGTTGAAAAAACCTTATGTCACAACTGGGAAGGCCAAAGGACTTCGTCCTTTTAAGCTGATGATGAAATATCCTGTGCGCCTGGCGATTAATCCTTTTATATCAAGCATTGGTGCAATTTTTCCGCAACTCATATCTGGGGGTGCCATTGTTGCAATGGTACTCAGTTTACCTACAGTCGGACCTTTACTGCTTGATGCTCTGATGATAGAAGATATTTACCTAGCAGGATCGATGCTAATGGTTTTAAGTCTGCTCGGGATTTTAGGCACTCTCGTCAGTGATCTCTTACTCATGTGGCTTGATCCACGGATCCGCATGGAAGGAGGGATTCGGTAAATAGAAATCAAATGGTAAAGGGCGGAAGATAAAAAAGCCAAAGGAATTCTGTTCATAGAGTAACAGAACCATCGGCATGAATATTATCCGTAATTTGATGACTAACAAAAGGTGTTTTTTCACATTGTTCTTCATCTATTTCAACACCAATGCCGGGGCGATCTGATAATTGCCGATACCCATCTATTACCTGGTAAGGACTGTCAACTAATGCCAGTTGATTATCGGTGTGGGTATTCACTTCCATGACATAATAATTAGGAATGACCGCAGCAAAATGGGTGAAAGCAGCATTGTTAACTGGACTGCCCATGAGATGAGGAAACACCTGGATGAAAGCTGATTCGGCAATCCCTGCGACTTTTTTCACTTCTGTAAATCCACCGGCGAGAGATATGTCGGGTCGAATAAACGCAGCAATTTTTTTATCAACAAGTTCCTTGAATTGAAATATATTGTAGCTGCGTTCACCAACAGCCATCGGAATATTGATGTGTTGGGCGATATACTCAAGTGCATCATTACATTCAGGTGCCAGTGGGTCTTCATAATACTTAAGTTTAAAAGGTCGTAGTTCCTGAGCTAGAGTAATCGCTTCGTCAGGCTTAAGGTTCCGGTGGATTTCAAGCCCTAAGTCAATGCTATTACCAACTGATTCACGCACTCTTGCTACCATCTCTACAGTCGTAGTGATTACATCGGTAGAACTTTTCTTTTCAAAACCAGGGAAAAACGGTGTCATGCGTAGCGACGTGAACCCGTTAGCAACAGCTTTTTTAGCTGACGCAGCTCTGTCTTCGTAGGTATCGCCTGTGACATTATTAAAGACACGCACTTTTTCTCGACATTTACCTCCCAATAGCTGATAGACAGGCAAATTGACCGATTTCCCCAATATGTCCCACAGAGCAATATCAATTGCGCTGAGTGCCGAACTGATCACTGCCCCCATAAAATGAGTTTGCCGAGTAAGCACCTGGTGGTGGTGCTCAATTGAGCGAGGATCTTTGCCAATAAAATAGTTACTGAATTCCCTAATCGCCTCAGCTACCATGCTATGGTGTGCCCAACAACCAGCTTCACCATTACCGGTAATACCTACATCTGTGTACACTCGAATAAGAAGATAACGATCGGTGAGGATAGGCTTGATCTTTGATATCTTCATATAATTATGGTCTAAAACAGCACATTTCCGCCGCACACTGGGATTGTCTGCCCTGTCACATAGTCTGATAAATCTGTAACCAGAAATTCAATGACTTTTGAACAGTCATCAGGCATACCCAAGCGCCCAAGTGCAATATTATCTTCCAATTTCGTGCGGGTTTCCTTATCAGCTCGTCCTCCTGCAATAGCCCGAGAACTCAAAATCCAACCCGGTGCAATACAGTTTACGTTTATCTGATGCGGTCCCAAGGATAAGGCTAAACAACGTGTATAATGAGTCACAGCTGCTTTCGCTGTTGAATACGCGTAGCTTTCATTTCCTTTTAATCCAGCTTGACTACCCACATTCACAATCTTGCCAGATCCTTGCCGTTTCATGATCTCTGCAACCGCCTCGCAACAGTATACAGTTCCATGAAAATTTAAGTCGAACATTGGGTCAAAATCCCGAGATCCCCACAGGGCGCCACCTGCATTGTTTATTAAAATATCTAGTCTACCGAATCTTGCATCCACATCGGCCACCATCTTTTCGACCTGTTTTTTATCCGTCACATCAGCGATAATACCCACACCCATAACTCCTAGAGCTTCTATCTCTTTAGGAACGGATTCTGCGCTGAGCTCTTCTTTATACTCCTTATGCACTTTCATACTGATGTCATTGACTACAACATCTGCTCCCAGTTTTGCCAAATGCAGTGCGTACGCCCGTCCGAGCCCACGTCCAGCTCCTGTCACCAGTGCAACTTTACCTTTTAATTTCCCCACAGTGAATCCTAGGTATATTAACTTCCGAAAGCTGCAACATTATACCGAATCCTGTCACTGTGCACATAAGATCAAATACTGGAGTGGTATTCTTCGATGTTATAAATAGTGGTAGAAAAGTAATAGGTAGCAGTGAATAGTAAGCAGTTTAAATGCAATGGCAGAGGACAGGTAAGAAAACGAACCAATTATTTTACACAATTCTTAATTCATACATCATGATTTTTTGGTGAAACCATCACCTTTATATGCGCATTTGCATCTCTCAGTGAATCGGGTTTATCCGAAAGTTGTCTGAATCCCAATTCTCCTTTTTTATGTGCGGCTTCAGCTCGATCGAGGACCGGCTGTTGTATGGTATCTTGTTCATCTGGACAGAGATGTCTCATGAATGGTTGCAGTTCAGAGGGTAAGGCCAGATACTCAGTGTGGGTCAGTGGATTACATACGGTGTTAAACGTGGCATACTTGGAGTCCTTGGCATGCTTGGGGCTACCTAATGATCCAGGTGCAAAATCATCAACAGACAACCACCAAGGGCACCATCGATTTACCATGGCGACTCTCGTATGACTTGTATTGTGCATAGTAGACGAATGCCAACACCGAGAATCTTGGATAAAAACAGATCCGGCCGGGGCGGTTACTTGCATATCACCAGGAATAGGAGCGCTATTCAATACTCCGTCTTTTGGTCCCCGTGGGTTTCTCGGGTCTTTGTGTGATCCAGGAACTATCCAGGTGCCACCTGAGTTTTCATCTACGTCCGTTAAATACCAAATCATTACTAGGCACATGGGTATGTCGGGAAAAGGCTGTCGAATGCACCCGACGTTAGTTAAAGGATCTTTATTGCCGTAAGCTGAAAGGTCGTGAGGCCAGTCTGTGTG
>PNEW01000049.1 GCA_002922725.1 Verrucomicrobia bacterium Opi.OSU.00C
GAAGATGGCCGCTATCAGAGACCGGATATGGTTATCAATTTGCCAAACGGGCGAAAAATCGTAGTTGATGCTAAGACCCCAATGGAGGCTTATTTACAATCTCTTGAATCGAAGTCCGAAGATAATCGTCTGGTAAACCTTAAATCGCATGCTCGTCAACTTCGTGATAAGGTAAAAGACTTGAGTATGAAAAAGTATTGGGAACAATTTGCTGCCACACCTGAATTTGTTGTTTTATTCTTACCAAACGAAGCGCTGTTTAGTGCTGCCCTAGAGCAAGACGGTGAGCTTATAAATTACGGGGCAGAGAACCGTGTAATTATAGCTACTCCGACTACTTTGATCGCGCTTCTTTTAGCAGTTGCTTATGGTTGGCAACAGGATACTATTACTGAACACGCTCGGCAAATCAGCGATTTAGGGCGTGATCTTTATGAACGTATGGGTGTTTTAGCCGATCATTTTTCAGCACTTGGGAGAAACTTGGATCACACTGTCGATGCTTATAATAAAGCTGTTCGTTCTACAGAAAGCAGACTATTGGTATCCGCGCGGAAATTCAAAGATCTCGGTAGTGGCAGTGATAAAGAGATTGAACCTTTGGCAACGATTGACCAAGACACCGTATTGACTCAGTCTAAAGAGCTTAGTTCACATGATAGCAAAACTGAAGCACTGTAATCTTGTAAGTGACGATGGACAATCAGGATCCAATTGAGTATCCCGTAGAAGGTACGCTTGATCTTCATACATTTCATCCGAAGGAAGTTAAGGGGTTGATCCATAATTATCTTAAGGCTTGCCATGGGAAAAAAATTTTTTCTGTACGCATAGTCCATGGAAAAGGTAATGGTACATTACGTGACTGTGTACATGCTCAATTACGGAAGCTTAATTTAGTTAAAAATTTTCGTTTGGGCAATGAGTTTAGTGGGGGGTGGGGCGCTACTATTGTGTACCTCAGACATTAAATATAAATAGATCATAGTTTGCGATTCTCCGTACAACTTTTAAAAAGAGTCATAATGGCTCTATTTTAAACGGGCACAATTTTTTGGGGTAAATATGAGTCAAAATGACCTATTTATAAAAACACTATATATTCATAAGTAGTTTATAATAAATATCTTAAGTTTTTTTAAAAACTGGCATGCGTTGTGCACTATGACTATAATATATCAGTTTAGTTAACCATGACACAAAGAAAGGAATATAAAATGAAATTAATACGATATGAAATACCACAAACTTCAAGGTTTATAGATATAGGCAGCTTATTTGGTCAGACTTTCGAGGACTTTCATTATAGCTCACGCTTATATGATCAGAGTTACAGGCGTAACTACTTAACCCCAGCTGCTGATTTGTATGAGGATGATGCTTATTTCTATGCTCGAATTGAACTTCCTGGAATGAATAAAAAGGGAATTGATGTGAAACTAGAGAATTCGGTGCTCACGATAAGCGGTAACCGAAAATTTATTAAAAATGAGAGAGAGCAAAGTCTAAGCTTTAGTCGATCTCTTTCTTTACCAGATGGTATTCAAGAAGATAAAATCAAGGTTACTTATGTTAATGGCATTCTTACAATTAAATTGCCAAAGGTCGATTCAAGTAAACCAAAATTAATTGAAGTTAAATAAACTTAATTACAGGTGATAATACTCACGTGAAATAAGAAGGATAAAATAATATGACAACTGGAATACAAAAAGATACAAGTAAAACTATCGGGCAATCAACAAGGCAGGTAAATTACATACGGCCTTATTATGAAATTAATGAAAGGGAGGACAATTATGATGTAAAGGTCTTTTTCCCAGGAGTGAATAAAGATGGGGTGAATATATCTCTTGAGGGTGATACCCTTGAAATTACAGGGATGCAAACACAAAAAATACCTGACACTTGGAAAGCTATTCTCAGGGAACAACAATTAGAGGACTTCCGACTACAGCTTCAACTTAATGTGAAAATTGATGACGGAAAAATTGCCGCTAAAATAGAAAATGGAGTATTAGAATTAAACCTGCCGAAATCAGAAGGAGTTAAGCCTAAGTCAATTGCGGTAACTTAAAAAATATAATGGGTAAAAACATCAAATAAATTTTAAGTATTTATGTTTCAAATTTAAGATTAAGAAATTTTCTATCATTTATCCTAGGCAGTGGATGGCAGTTTCGCGCATGACAGATTCCTGATCATTTGGCCGTTTAAGTATTTCTTCGAAGGCTTTGATGAAGGAACACTGAAAATCAATAAGTCTTCTCAAGCTCAGATGAACAGTTGCTTTGCCAAGTCGGCTTAAATACCATGGGTTCTGAGAAAAGATGTTAAAGTTCGATTTATCATGATTTTTACCAAAGTAATTCTCATAGGTTAAAGCTACTTTATCTAGATGGCTTTGATTTAAGCCTAGTTCGCTCAGGTGTAATAAACCGGCATCGAGTATAACACGTAATTGAATCATGAGTCGGTTTCGGCTCTGCATAGAGTTGATTAGAGGTCGGGCGTCTTTATTGTTAAAGAAATGACGCCGAATGGCATCTAGTGTCCATTCAAGGTCTAGGGTATAAAAAGCTTCAGACACTTCGAAGAAATCACCCTCACCAAAATTAGGAACCAACTCTATGACATGGGTTTCTTCAATACAGCCACCTTCTTCTCCAAGATAGGTCGCAAGTTTACGCATTTCTTCAACGATGAGACGTGCATTTCCATTAACTTTTTCAATGAGAATTTTTCCTGCGTCTGGGTTTATTGCAACACCTAGGTTAAGTTTTTCATCTTCAAGTAATTTATTAATATCATGTTTATTTTTATTGGATCCATCAATAATATGAAACTCACTATTTATTTCACACCACTTGGGAAAACTCCGACGACGATCTATCGGGCATGCAGTGACAACAACGGTGACACTTTGGGGGTCGATTTCTTTTAAAATCTCCTGTAATAAAGTGACTTGTGACAAAGTTCCTTCGGCCCGACTTGTTATTGAATCACCAAGAAAATTTATACTTTTAAACCAAACGAATTTTTTATTCCCAAATAAAGGTAAAGTTTGTACAGCATCCCTAAACAAAGAAATAGCTTTTTCTACGTCGGCAACGTTTCCCGTTGTTCCACTGATTATCTCTTTGGATAAATCATCATCAATTTTATGGGTTAAATCATTAAAAATTAATTTGCCTTTACGGGTAACAAGAAAGTCATCCGCACCACATATAAAAGTGAATGATTTTAAAATCATGGATGTATAAACTAAAAGGTGACAAATAAGCAATGCAAGTTATTCATTTACCTAATGCTAACTGCGAATGGTAAACCTTTAGGGATATCATCAAATTATAAAATTGGTATCGATAACAGGAACTTTAGTTTATTAATGGAAAAAATTGGCCTCCTTATTATGCTTTCCTTACTAATTTATCACAGGCTTTAAGATCAAGTTTTCCTGATGCTAGACAAGGAATATTATTTACCTTTAATATTTTACGGGGTATCCAAAGGTTAGGTAATTTAGCAGAACTCATGCGTATCCTAAGAGAATCTCTATTAATCTCAACTGTGGTTAAGAGAACAAGACTTTCACCTTTTGCTTCGTCGATAGCTCCCATAATTGCGACAACAAGAGTATCGCTTTCTTCGTAACCATAAGCTTCAATTATACATTGCTCAACAAAACCATGGGGAACCATTTCTCCTCCAATTTTTGAGAATCGAGAAAGACGTCCTTCAATATATAGAAAACCATCTTCATCAAAACGTGCGAGATCACCAGTGATAAACCAATCATCAACAAAAACTGAAGTCGTGCTTGATAAGTCATCAAGATAACCTGGGAAAATATTGGGTCCTTGGAGATGTAATAATCCCGTATTTAAAGGAGATAGTATTTCACCTGTTTCAGTATCTGCGATTCTTCCTCTCATTCCTGGGAAAAGGCGACCGACTGATCCTATTCGTGTTCCGGGTAAGGGATCGCCAAAGGTTTTACGATAATTTTCATCTGGAATATTAACACTAACGACTGGTGATGTTTCGGTTAGACCGTAACCTTCAAGATATAGACTACCAAATCTTTTTTCCCATTTTTTCTTAAAATGAGGGGGTGTTTTTTCAGCTCCACCAATTACCATAACTAGGCTTTTAAGAAGGTCCGGATTAATAGTTTTATAATAGGGACGGAAGAAAGTTGGTGTCCCCAAAAGAACCGTAACTTTCTCTTCATTGATAACCTTGGCAATTCGTTTAACCTCAAGAGGGGAAGGCAAAGTAATTATACGCAAGCTAGTTATCAATGGAAACCAAATCGTAACTGTAAATCCAAAGCTATGGAAAAGAGGCAAGCAAGCCATAAGTATTTCTTCTTTATTAAAAAGGCCGCAATGTGAAATTTGCAAACAGTTGCCAATAATATTACGATGAGTAAGAATTACTCCTTTGGGATCTCCTGTGCTCCCACTACTAAAAAGAAGAGCGGCTTCTTTATCACCACCTTCTACCGGTATATTCAGAATGTGAGTCAACCATTTTGTTGGAAGTAAATATAGAGCGATTAACCAGCCAATGGTTGCTACTTTTGATAGCATTTTAAGTTCTAACACTAGGTCTCGAGTATCCTCTACCCAGGGAAAATCATAAATTTTATCTTTCATCGCCTGGGCTGTTATTACCGTTTTAATCTTAGCTTTATGGATACAGGACTCATTAACACGACGGCCAATTGTAAAATTCAGATTAACGGGGATTTTACCACTAAGAATGATAGCGAGATTAGTAATAATCGCACCAATGCCAGGTGGCAAAACGATACCGACGCGATTCCCTGGTATTATTCTCTTCCATTTACGTGATAAAACAATAGATACGGCTAATAATTTACCTGCTGAAAACTCACGGCGTTGCCCACTTGTCCAGTCAGTGACCAGCTTTGATCTCAAATTATTCTTAAGAGAACGAAAACAAATACTACCCAAATGTTCGTTGAGTTCAGGTGTTTTCTGATAAGCATCCGTATTCCGACCAATTGTAAACTGATCTTTTTTAATACGCATAATAAAAATGAATTAATCTCATTCTTTAAATTAAAGCATAATTAACTAAAATGTCTGATGCAGAGAATGGATAGATAATCTGCATATTTTCGATCCTATCATCTGGTTTGGTTTACAAGATAATAAAAGTTCTAAACTTTTGTTATTGTATAGTAAATTTTAGAAAAGTTAATAGTTTTATTATGACGGTTTTAATAGATAAGGATTTCATGGGTGAAGTTTATTTGAGGTTATATTCCTTTTAATATACCTTAAATAATTTTCTACACCCCCTGTTTTGTATCCCACATGTCTGTTGATTTCTTTCCCATCAGGATCTAAAAGGATTATAGTTGGAAACATTAATACCGCGTATTTTTTTAATAATTGGTTGTTTTGTTCACTTATAGATTTATCTATTTTTTTTTTGCGAGGGAAATCTAAATTGATGAGGACAAGTTTATCTCTAGTATAACTTTTAAATGTTTCTTTATCAAAAATATCTTTTTTCATCTTGATACAGGGTCGACACCAGTCCGATCCTGTGAAATTGATGAGAATATATTTCTCCTCCTTACTAGCCATTGTGATTGCTTTTTCATAGTTGGTTTTCCAATCACCAGATGCAGTTACGACTCCAAAAAGTAGGGTTGCAAAGGTTATGTGTATGAGTTTAGTCAGTTGATTTATCATTAAACTAAATAGGACAAATATTTTCTTTATGAGTAATTCATATCGGAATAAGGGTTAAGTTCTCAAGAGGATATTTCCAAGATATAGGTAAATATTTAAAATTATGGCTAATTGATACATATTTTATAGTGAAAGAGTTTGCGATTCCAGTTCTCCATCTATCTTTAGCAGGAGATTCGTTTTTTCAATAATGAACCAATTCCAATAATTACACAGTTAACTAGTAAACCCCAGAGCCCTGCATGAATACCGAAAGGCCTGACCGGTATATTGGACCCAAGTTTGATAGTTATCACGTAAAGTAGTGTAATTATTGTACCTACTATAAGTCCGGCAAAAACTGGCCCAGCAGAAACTCTTTTTGTATGTATACCTAAAAGAATTGCTGGTGTGATTTGGATGAGTAATTCCAATTTTATTTCTATAAGTCGCCATATGGTGTCTTGAGTAATGAGAGCTAAAATAGTCATGGCAGCCATAAGTATCCATGATATTAATTTCCCAAATAAAGTAAGCTCCGCTTGCGAAGAATGTGGGCGCAAAGGTGCGTAAATGTCTTTGGTAATAGATGAAGAAATGGAAAGAAGACTGGAGTCGACAGTTGACATTATAGCGGCAAATACTGCTGCAACGAAAACAACTAATAGGATTTGCATTTGTGGAACCTCTGTAACTATAAAGTTCAACATTTGAACGGTAATGGTGTCACTTGCCTCCTTACCTAGACCAGGAATTTTAGCAGCTCCAACCCAACCTACGGTTAGCATAAAAAGCGTAGTTACAAGAGGTAAAAACACCATTACTTGAAGTGATCGTTTTAAAACTAATTTACTTTTAGCAGCATAAATTCTCTGTATCGCCTGGGGGTAAAGTGAGATGCCGAAACCAACAATAAGTATTGAACTTAACCAGCTTATTTTCTGGTGTAATGTAGGAGGAGACCAGAACTCAGGACGTACATTGCGCAAATTTATGGATAATACATGCAGTCCATCCAAATGGAAAATGATGACACCAAAAATAAGAATACACCCGATGAAAAGAACTAGGCCTTGCAAGACATCTGTCCAGGCTACACTACGCATCCCTCCGAGAGTTTCATATAATACGACTATAAAAGCAAAAGTGATTACACCTTGAGCCATACTGATATTGGCTGAACCACTTTCAATAAATAATCCAATGGCTTTTAGATTACTCAAAATAAAATTACAAAGAGCAACAACACCAATAAGACTGATTAAAATACTTAAGGGACGGTATTTATAACGGTCTTGGATGAAGTCTGCAGTAGTCAGGTATCGTTTCTGCCGTGAAAGGCAATAAAGTCGAGGGGCATAAAGAAGGTAGCCCGCAATTACAGCCATCATGAAAGTAACAGATAATAAAAAACCAGAATCCATTGCGATAGGCCGATCCTGAAAATCCAAAAAGTGTGTTTCCACTATATTGTGTTGCGTATAGAGTTAACAGTAGGACAATAATACCAAGGTTTCTTCCCCCTAAATAAAAATCATCTAGACTATTCTCTTTGCGGGCCACTCGACCTACGAGGCCAATAATGATCAATAATATTAAGTAGGCAATAACGACCATAATCCCTGTGGAATCGAGAATGAATATGCCTTTTTCCATCAGCCTTTTTTATTTAAATCTGGTCCCATAGCATTTTCATCTGCAAGTTGATCCCAGAAACGACCGATCGCGTAACATATGAATATACTAAATATAACAGTCATTAATAGAGAATATATGAACCAATTAGGGAATCCTTGATCTGCGGGGTTAGGTTCGGTAGTATAGAACCAGGGTACAGTAATAAATATCAGACCGAGAATTGAAATAAAGAGTTTAATTACGAGTGTCATAAATGGTGAAGATAAAAGGAGGCATAAGTTTAAACCTTTAAATTTATGGCAGTTGATATATAATTTGTTTGAAATCAAACATCTCGAGCACAGCGAAACCCGCAGTTGTTGGTAGAACTATCTGGAGTATTAGAGGTGCGTGCGGCTACGCGATAACGGTTACAATAACTATTATGACACAAAAATGATCCACCTTTCATTATCTTTCTCTCTCCAGTTTTAGGGCCAGTAGGGTGCTCTCGAGAGGCTGTAAGGTGCCAGATAGTACTGAACCAGTCATTACACCATTCCCAAACATTCCCAGAAGTATTATGAATCCCGTATCCGTTTGGTTTAAATGATCGGGCAGGAGAAGTTCCCTTATAACCATCTTCACCGGTATCATGATTTGGAAAGTTACCTTGCCAGATATTGCAGTGATGTTTACCACGGGGAGTCAATTCATCACCCCAAGGGAAACGCTTTTGGTCCAATCCACCACGTGCTGCGTATTCCCACTCAGCTTCAGTAGGTAATCTTTTTCCTGCCCAGTGGGCGTATGCAATAGCATCATTCCAGGAGATATGGACCACAGGATGATCCATCCGTTTTTTAATATTAGAGCCTGTCCCTTCAGGCTTTCTCCAATAAGCCCCCTCGATAGCATACCACCATTGTAGGCCCATTACCGTATGAGTCGTTTTTAGCTTTCGTTGTTTTGATTTTGGAAGTAGAGAGTGAAAGACGTAGGACCAAGTAAATTGCTCCGCTTCAGTTTTGTATTGTGTGGATTCAGCAAAAGCTGCGAACTGTTTATTAGTAACTGAAATCGCATCTAAATAAAATGGCTTGACTGAAACTTGACGCACAGGCCCCTCGCCATCTTCAACCCACGCATCATTATCTTCGGTACCCATGGAAAAATGAGCACCTTCGAGATGGATCATTCCTTCTATAGATCCGGTATTTGCAAAAATTAAAGGATTACGTTGAGAAGAGGTTGATCGAATCCCCGTAACGCAAGCTTTATCGCCGCTAGAAGGCATGCAGCAATTATTAGAATTTTCAGATTGCATGATTAAAGGAGTAGTCAAAGAGAAATTTCCATTCTTGCATTTGAATCTCACGACAGAGCAGTTCTTTCTCCAACTTACTACCTAAAGCAGATTTACACAGATCGATAAATTTGAAAGGGTCCCATACCTTTTGTGATTTGAGAAAATCAAAAGCCGATTCCGGGTTGTAATTTTTAGAAATATCCCTGGCAGTAAGACACAGATCAATCCATATGGGGTGGTTTTTAAACTGTCGGAACCAGTATTTAGAATTGTTGAAATCTGGTTCTCGTCGGTGCATCAGTCCATGCCAATAGCTACCGGTCGGATTTGCGATATTTTGACTGATTGCGTGCGATGCTTCTAATCGGTTATGCAGAAGGAGTATACCTGCGATACAACATTTAGCCATTGCCCAGTCTTTGACTGCAAAATTTTCAAATGCAAGAATATCTGTAAGATCGTTAATTAAATCATTAACAGAGCTATCGGGTTTACCTGAATCTAAGGGAGGCAAATTTTTACATACAACCAGTGGAGATAGGATTGGACCATATACTGTTGATTTATATTCTGACATTTTCTTCCATATTCATGAAATGATAATGCATATCTATCAAGGCTGTATGCCTCTGTCTAGCATTTAGCCAGATTCAATGCGCTTAATAAAAAACTTCGAAGAAGCCTTTAGATGACTATTAAAACAATTAAATCAATTGGATCACTGGGTTTTTGGAGATAATGTATTTTTACTGGCTTGAAAAATCACTCGGTATAGGTCAGAAAAATCTAGGTGATTTAGCGATCCATTGATGAAAAAACTTGGGCCGATTTTATAACCTAAGTTATCTCTTCTATTTTTAAGTAGGGTTAATTTTTGAAGAAAATTCGCGACTTCATTTTTAGCGGAAAACCGCGATTTTATTTTAATAGGTTGATCAAGAATTGGTACTCCTTTTTGATAAGAGATGAGTCCTTGCCCGATTAAATGGATATCCTGATTCTTTACAAAAAGATCAGTTAGATGGATATCGAGATTTTTATCTCGGATTGCTTCTATTTTAAATGAATCAAAATGAATATTACGGAAAAAATTAGCAAGCCGATCGGCCGTCCTGAGTTCGCGGACCTTATTTCCTAGAAGAGAACCAAATGTACTTAACAAATCTGCACCTGTTTTTATATTATCTCCGGCTATGTCAAGGGTTCGAAATATACCTTTGGTGCTATTTATGGTTAGTTGTCCTTGTGCTTTATTTAACAAATTATCAAGTTTTAACCCATAAAACTGTAAATTACTTGTTATATTAACAACTGCTTCCAATACTGGTCTACTATTTGGGTCTCTCTTTGCTAAATATTCTCCAATATCAAAATTGGATAGCTGAGCCTGAGTTTCAGTAAAATAAAGTTCCGGATTATCGGCAAAAAATTTTAATGTACCTTTAAGGTGAAAAGGGCTCTTGTACATTATGGCACCTAAATCTTTAATCGAGATTTTTTCGTTATCGATGTGAATCTCGCTCACGAGATTATCAAGGTAACAATCACTATTAATATTTATTCTTTTATAATCAATAATCATTTGCCCTGAATAGTGAGACCAGAATGGTTTCATATCCGGTTGCTTACCATCAGATGTGATGTGGATGAAATGATGAGAAGTGGCTGATGAAGGCTGGTTAGTTAATAAGGGAATATAAGAAATGGGTCCCTCAAATGAACTCGTTTCTATTGGTTGATAGACGCTCGACAATAATATGATATCACTTAGGTATAAATGTTTTCCGATGAGTAAAGCATCCACCTCATGTCTATTTTGAACCCAATTGGATGACAATTGAAGACTTCCATCACTAATACCTTCAGCTCCTTCTATGATAAATGGTACGTTTAGATCAACAGTTCCATTTTGATCCAAATGCCCGGTAAAATCAAATTCTACAATAGGTATTTGGGTTGGTGATTTGTGCAATTTTAGCTCTTCAAATTGTAACTTAAGGTTGGCACTCCAGAGATTATTGAGTTTGAAATGGCCAGTCAGACTGAACTTGCCTCCCTCAATGTTTTTAAAGCTACTCAGTAGCGGTTGTTCAAGACAAGAGGGTAAGCTGCCATTGAGTTCCATTTCGGCTTTTACTAAAGGCTGTTGTTCCTTCCCGTCTATAATTAAAACTCTACATTCCCCGGTCGTAAGCAATGTTTCTTTAGATGATATGTTTAAATCCGTGAATAAGTATTTTTTGGAATCCAAACCGATGGCTACATTAAAAAGAGTGGCTATTTCGATTTCTTTTAATAACAAACGACCATTATGAGTATAAAAAATATTTTTTAAATGAATCGTCTCAGGAGTATGTACTTCATAAGTGGATTGTATCCTCTTTAGAATGAAACTTCCTTGAAGGGTATCTACCTCAAGCTTTGAGTTCAAAACAATAGAAGGTATTTCCTTGGGTTGCGATTTATGAGGTAAAATAACCTTCAATCCCGTGAGGGTAAGGTGATTTAAATTAATTTCATTTTTTGTTAATAAACTTAAGGCTAATAGTTCTACCTTTAAAGTATCGAAATTAATATCTATCCCATTTTGGGAGAAATGAAAGCTGTTCATTTCCATTTCTCCCCATCCTATTTTTATGTGTTCGATATTAATTTCAATACCTGGGCGATCTAAAATCTTAAGGAAAATCTTTTTTTGAACTCCCGGTATTAAAAAAAGGCTGAACCCTATACTTATAAGGACCATAAATAACAGCACAAGTATAGATAAATATTTGAGTAATTTCATCTATAATATCAAGCTCATCTAACGATAAGGCTATGTCTTGATGATGTTCTATTCACAGACAGGTAAAACCCTAAGTTATGATATATTGTGTGATTGCAATTATCACATAAGTCATTTGTGCACGAGGGGGTATTCAAGTGCGAGGAAAGAAAGATTTATTCAAGATTTACCGCGATGATCAGTGCTTCTGTTCTCCTCAATTTTTGTTGCTTTTTTTCCAACACGCTGACGAAGAAAATACATGCGAGCTCGCTTAGGTACACTTTTGCGATCAATTTCAATTTTTTCAATATTTGGTGAGTTTGTAGGAAAGACTCTTTCCACACCTTCACCGTAGGAAATTCTCCGTACCGTAAATGTTTCATGGATACCATGTCCTTTACGTGCTATTACAATTCCATTAAAAATCTGGATGCGCTCTTTTTCTCCTTCACGTACCCGAGTATGAACGCGTATACCGTCACCAACTTTAAATTGATCACGACCAGCTTTTAGCTGATCTTTAGTAATTTCGTTTATTATCGGATTCATTGTTATATTGAATTTTTAGAAATTAAGTCAGGCCTCTTTTTTTTTGTGCGTTCAAAACGCTGTTCGTTTCTCCATTGTTTGATCTGAGCGTGATTCCCTGTAAGCAGTACGTCAGGAACTTTTTTACCACGAAAATTAGCTGGTCGTGTATACTGTGGAAAAGAAAGTAAATTCTCATTAAAACAATCCTGAGTCAAAGAGTTTTCGTCACCCAAGACATTTGGAACAAAACGGCAGATACAGTCGATAATTACCGCTGCGGGTAGTGTTCCGTTTGTGAGTATATAATCACCGATACTTAACTCGAGATCGATTAAGTCTTCACGAATTCTTTCATCAATGCCTTCATAGTGACCACTAATAATGATTAAGTGACCGGTCATAGCTAATTTTTTACCGATCAAGGAAGTGAGCATTATACCATCAGGAGCCATCAGTATAACCATAGAATTTTTAGTGCGTAGCTCTTCTATAGCAGCATAGAGTGGTTCTGGTTTTAAAACCATTCCGGCTCCACCACCAAACGGACGGTCATCAGTAATGTGATGTTTATCTGTGGTCCAATCCCGAAGGTTATAAATATTGATATCAAGAAGCCCTTTTTCTCTAGCTCTACCAATAATGCTTCCTGCCAAAAAACCACTGATCATCTCGGGAAATAATGTAAGTAAATCGATTTTTAATTGAGATGACATATTTTTTAGAAGTTATGAATAACATCATAAATGAAGTTTATCTAGTTCCAAAGAATTACTTTTTTGAGGGATTCTTTTTTTTAGTCGTGGTCTTTTTTGCTGTTTTGGCTTTTTTAGTCGTGGTCTTTTTTGCTGTTTTGGCCTTTTTCTCGACAGGTTCTGAGGTTTTAACTTCAGCAGTTTGAGTAGAAGAGCTATCAGTGGGGGTTACAGAGGCAGAATCACTACTAGGTTCTTTAACAGGTTCATTCGGGGTTAATTCGGAGCTATTATCGTTTAGTACTTCAGTGGGCTTCACTGCTGCCATCTCTTGAGCAGAGTCGGGACGGGATGTTTCAACAGCTTCAATAGGTGGTTTTCCAGTAGTTTCAGTTGATTTACTTCTTTTTAAGGATATTCCTTCTCCTTTAGTTTCTGAATGGACCTCTTTTTTAGCTATTTTAATAAGAGATCGGGCAGTATCGGAGGGGAGAGCACCAACGCCTATCCAATGGTCAATCCTT
>PNEW01000050.1 GCA_002922725.1 Verrucomicrobia bacterium Opi.OSU.00C
GATTAGTCAGAATAACTTTAAGTCTGATAATACTCCTCAACCTACATTAAGTGTTGATGCTACCTTTGCCAATGAGGATGGCGATGCCATCTCTGTTACTACTGAAGAACTTACTATTGAATGACGCCTAAAGAGGTCTTTCCTTTTACCCAAACCACAAGTATTTGAATATAGAGGGTCAAAACGATTTATATTTATATAATTAGAGATTAAAAATTAGACTTCAAAGGAGTTATCTAAAATGTACGAGATTGGAAAAAAAGGAACTGAACGCCGTAGAACGCGTTCTGACAAAAGGTGAGTTCTTTCGATACGGCGGCACGGAAACGGTCAAGTTTGAAGAAGAATGGGCGGCCCTGATCGGCGTAAAGTCAGCAGTTGCGGTCACATCGGGAACAGCTGCGCTTATAACCTGTTTGAAAGCGATGGGGATCGGCCCAGGCGATTCTGTCCTCGTTCCCGGATATACATTCATTGCCACTGCCCTCGCTGTGACAGCCGTTGGTGCAATCCCAATTTATACAGAAGTAGATGAAACCCTAACGATCTGCCCCATCGATATGAAGCACAAGATAGAGAAGCACACAGCTTGCATTATACCGGTGCATATGCAGGGCATGCCTTGCAATATGCGGGCAATACGAAAGGTAGCAAAAGCAAAAAACATCCTCATTCTCGAAGATTGTTGTCAAGCCCTTGGCGGCAGTTACGGAAAGAAACGACTTGGGTCAATTGGTGACATGGGCGCTTACAGCTTTAATCAGTATAAAATTGTCACCGGTGGTGAAGGTGGTGCATGCGTGACATCGAAGAAGATATATGGAGAACGGGCATACATGGCGCATGACGGGAGCTGCAGCGTCTGGCCGGAAACTGGCAAGATGAGCGAAGCATTTTTTTGCGGCGGCAACTTCAGGTTCAATGAAATCAACGCAGCGATAACCAGAGAGCAGATTAAACGGCTCGACCGAATACTGGCTGCTCTTCAGCAAACACGGGCAACCTTCCTAACAGGGATTAATTTGCCAACCGGTTTCAAATTCATAAATAGCAATGATGAAAAAGGCAACTGCGGCGTGTGTTTTCTAATCCAGGCCGAGAATGTCGACGACGCTAAGAGACTTGAAGCGATAATGGGCAAGCATCTTACAGTGCAACGCCCGATCAATTCAGGTCGACATGTATATTCGGCCTGGGGTGTGATCAATGGTAAGGTAGGTGGACACAATCCGGCCTGGGACTGTTTCCGCCATCCCAAGAACAGAAAGATCAAGACCAACTATCGGCGTCCCTTACGGCAGACAGACGATTACCTGAAACGGACGGTTCTATGTAATACTCCCTATGGTTGGAATAAACGGAATACTGGAAAGATAATCGAAATAATTAACAGGCAGATAGCAAAGGTATAACTAATAGAACGGAACAAGTCATGAGTGGAACCATAATTTGCGGATACGATGTCGAGACCGCGTCGGACAACACGATCGGATTTCTCGAGGGTGCAGAGGAACTTCATGACAGATTGGGAGTGCCGTGGACGATCTACCTCACGGGGAAAACCCTCGAAAAGCATAGTGAGATGATTAGCCAGATGGTTGATAATCCACTTTTGAATATTGCACAGCACACCTATAGCCATGTGCTTCTCAAATCTATCTATATGAGACCCGGTGATGACAAACCGGTGCATAACTCCTATCCGAATTTCTTCAATAAAGGTGGATCTCTGCCGGAGATACGAGAGGAAATTGAGAAAACCCAGGCGCTTATCCACGACCTGCTGGGTGTCGAGTGTCGCGGACTGACTGGCCCTTGGGGTTACTACAGAGGGCTGGTTGACCGCCCCGATCTCTTGGAGATCCTGAGCGACAACGGTATCCTTTGTATTCGCACAAACGCGCGTGACTCCCGCGACTGTCAGCCTACACCTTTCACAGAACAGCCTTTTTTCTACGCGGATCAAGGATTTCCAGAAATTCTTGAACTCGGTGTGCAGGGCTATCAGGACGATTTCTACTGGGACCGGTTCGACGACCGTAGCCACGGCAACAATTATCAGGACTATCTATTTTCGATGCTTCAAGAGGTGTCGGAAAAGAACTGGATTTGGAATATATGCAGTCATGACCACGATACCTCAAGCAAGGAGGTGTTTATGGAAACTAAAGGAAAGTGGATTCGAGAATTATTGGAGCGTGCCAGGGATCTCAACATCAGGTTTCTTACTCCTGACGACCTCTACGAGGAAATGAAAAATCCCGCCCATAACATTTAGACAATGATAAATAGTGCGTTTAATCGCAAAGGCAGGCACAAAGAATTAGTTTTATACGGTGTAACAATTGTTCTCTCCTGAAAAATGTTAGAGGCATCTCTGTTATCAATCACAAAAGCGGGCAACCTAGAGATAGGTTACCCGCTTTATTATATTTATTACCTCAAACTCCTTTGCAGGAGAAAATATAGGAATGAATGAGTATTTATCTAGAATAGTATTGGATTAGTCATCGTCGTTGTCGCTGTCATCATCATCGTCGTTGTCATCGTCGTTGTCGCTGTCATCATCATTGTCGCTGTCATCATCATCGTCGTGGTCATCATCATCGTCGTCGTCACTTCCACTGTCATCATCGTTGTCGCTGCCCGGGACCCACCAGTCAGGGATGGTTGTACCTGGAAACATAAGCCCTCCACCTGCCTCACAATGGCATTCCTGTGGGGTAATTTTTTCTCCATCTTCGGTGGCAAAGTTAGCTGTAACAAGAATCTCAGGTTTGGTTTTCACCAAATAGGTGCTGTCTGATTTAAAGTTTTCTGTTGTGGGTAAGCCCTCAAAGCTCGGAGTTTTTTGACCAGGTAAAGCAACTACGATCGGTGCGCCGTTAGTCTGTACCAAGTCTCCT
Source organism: Verrucomicrobia bacterium Opi.OSU.00C (assembly GCA_002922725.1). Classification (GTDB taxonomy): domain Bacteria; phylum Verrucomicrobiota; class Verrucomicrobiia; order Opitutales; family PNEW01; genus PNEW01. Next base: position 2,907 of record PNEW01000050.1, read on the forward strand.
CCGGCTATCATCGGTCCAGGACCTTGTCCTTCTTTATCATCAAAAGCACCTTCATCGAATAAAAGATAAGGAACGGCATCGTCACTGGCGTCAATATCACCAAATGTTACCCGTTGCTTGACTTTTACATTGCGCGCATCGACACCTACATTGCCGCTTTTTCCACTAAACTCTGCGTTCCCCATGAACAATCCGCCTATTTCGGATGAATTGATTACTTCCACCAACTTAACGTCGGCTTTTGCATCATATTCTTGTCCCTCAGGAAATAAAGCTTCGTTCACTGCGTTAAGCCTGCCTACCGTGAAAAGACTGACATAGGTACTCGCATCGGCACCATCAACAACAATACTGGGTTTTCCCGTCACATACTTGACGTCCTGATTGTAACGTGCAGGTAACGCGGCAGGTTGGAAGGTTTCTGGATCTAAGGTGATAGTAAAGACCCCTGTCCCTGAAAACTCTGCCTGTACTATATCTCCATTTTCGTCCAAGAAAGAAACTCTTGTTATCTGTCCTGGTTTGGCCTGAAGCTTAACGGATTTTCCTGTCAAAAGGACTTGGTCAAAAACGTTACCGTTAGGGTGTTGTATATTTTCCCCAACAACATCTCCTTCTCCTTCAAGAATCCCGTATTTTATTTTTGAGTCTGAAGGTTGACCTATCTCTGCTGTTGGAGTAACTTCGCAAGAAGCCCCTTCACATTGATCATGATCTTGAAATGCTAACCCTGTAGGATCGTCTTGTAGCGCCATGCCGGTATCGTGTAACCCGAAACTGCTTAGAGCAGTGATTTCTAAAAAGAGAATAAAAGAAGTAATTGTTTTTATATTTTTCATGCCCTCTTTTATATATATAACTAAATCTTATACAATACTATTACACTATAAGCATATCTTTTAACATATTTTTAACAAATACCCCCTTTTTATTGCTCCTTTTTATATGATAGGAGTAATAAGATTCTTGTTGAATAAAATATAACATCTATGAATGACACCAATAAACAACCTAACTATAATATCTACTTTGATAGAGATAATATTAAGGATGCCCTCGTATGCATGAATGAATATGGCTATTGTGTTATTCGTAAAATGATTGGTCTGAAATTGGTTGAAGAATTGAAGTATTCAATTGATGAAATTATGGATCCTGCTAGAGACCTTCCACAGGCATCTAATCGATACCATGTACAATTTGCAGAAGAGAGTAAGCCTCTATGGAAATTGATGAATCACGCTCCTTATCTTAATTATCTCTCTCAAGTTCATCAGACTAATAATTTGTGTCTCCATCGATCTGCAGCTATTCTTAGGACTGCTGGTGAATCCTGCGGAACCTGGCATACAGATTGGAGAGGGCATATTAAAGAACCAAGAACTCCAAATGATATCCTCAACCGTTATTCACTGCCTAGTGGAAACTGGTTTTATCTTAATGGGAGTCATCCAGATTATAGTGGAATTGCAGTGATAGAAAAATCTCACATTAAAGACTGGAAGGGGCCAGAAGGATTTGAATTTAATCCTAATAAAACCTCTTTTCATCCTACTGGGGATTTTATTGAAAACGGTTATAAAAAGATGGATGTTCCTGGCTGTATTGAAGTTATCGCCGATCCCGGTGATCTTATTTGCTTTGCACCATTAACCTGGCATACCAATATGGCCACTGAAGAACGTCGCTATTCCTGTGGTATCGGTTTTCGTCCGAAATCAATTAAAATTAAAGCACCTTGGCCTTTGCCTATAACAGCTCAAAGGATGATTGAACGACTTCCAAAGCATTTGAAATCATACGCTAATGGCTATACTGGAATTGATGTCCAGTGGAGAGCCAACCCTAGAATTGCATTACCGAAGAATGGCAAAAATGACACCTTCTAGCATGGCTGGATTTGGTGTACACATTACGAAAGAATATATTTCACCATATAGTTATCAGAATAAATAAGCTTTTTATTCGAAAATGTTCCTTTAAGAGTTGAACATTTTTGATTTCATTTTAAAAATTTGTTAAGTAAGTTATGGGATTTCATAAAGAAATAATAAAAGATGGTGTAATTATTAAGAACCCAATTGGGAACAGTGGTTTGAGCATAAGTGCAATTGCACTTGGTGCGGGTACTTTTGGCCGGGAGATCAATGAAGATGCTTCTTGGAAGATACTTGATTATGCAACTGAGAAGGGTATTACTTTCCATGATAATGCCGAATCCTATGGTGGAGGAAACAATTATCAAAAAAGACAATCAGATTATGGTACTACTGATGTTAGAGAAGTAACGACTGAAATGTACTCAGGCGAAAAAATTTTATCACGATGGATGAAAAGTCGTGGTTGTCGCGATGAAATTACTATTTGTACAAAAGTTAGCTCTGGGAACAGTGCAGGAAATATAAAAAAACAGATGTTGGCCAGTCTTGATCGTTTGGAAGTTGATTGTGTGGATGTGTATATGTTGCATTCTCCTGATGAAAATGTGCCAATTGAAGAAACAATGGATGCATTAAATGAAGAAATAGATGCTGGACGTACTAAGGTGATTGGATGCAGTAATTTTTCAGGTTTTCAATTACGTGAGGCACTCGACGTCAGTACAAAAAAAGGTTATGCTCGTTTTGAAATCTCCGAACCTCGTTACAATCTTGCTGATAGATTAGCGGAAATAGATCATTTTCCAATATGTAGAAAGGAAGGGATTACTGTTATGCCTTATAGCCCATTGGCGGCAGGGTTTCTAACTGGAAAGTATGTTTCAGATCGGTCAAAATTTCCTAAAGGGGCACGGTTTGATATATCACCTGGTCATGCCGATATTTATTTTACCGACCGCAATTTTCAGATTATAAAACATTTGCGTGATAAATCACTTGAAACAAGTATTCCAATGGTGCGCCTTGCTATGGCTTGGGCAATGAGCCACCCTGACGTCACGGCAACCCTAATTGGTGCACGTACAACTGCTCATATTGACAATGCACTCCAGGCTGCTGAAATGACATTTGATCTAACATTACGTGAAGAAATGAATAATTGGGGTTAGGTATCGGTAGGTGTAGCGTTCACTTTAAAAGTTAGAAAGTAAAACTTTTAAAATGAAATTGAAAACGCTAAATAATAAATTTAAAATATCGCTTCATATGAGCTTCTTCGTGACTACTGAAGGAAACGATCCAATGGATCTCTTAGGCTTTAAATATGAACACAATAGAATATAAATTCGTTGCCAAAGCAATTACTCAAGGACCAAAGCATCATTTTTTTGGTTATTATGGTATTTGTCCATGGGATGCTACAAGCCATTATCTCCTTTGTTTGGAGTCGGATTTTCACGACCGAGCACCAGGGGTAGGGGACATGGCTGTAGTTGGTTTGGTAGACTTGGCATCAGGTAAATTCGAACCGTTGGCGAAAACCAAAGCCTGGAATTTGCAGCAAGGCTGTATGTTACATTGGCTACCCACTGGATCTGATCGCCTGATTACCTATAATGACCTACAGGATAACCGATTTGTTAGTGTGGTACTCGACATTCATTCAGGAAAGAAACGTATTCTTCCTCACCCCATCAGTGCGTTGAGCCATGATGGACGTCAAGCGTTGAGTCTTAACTATGCTCGACTGAAATCGCTACGTCCAGTGGTCGGTTACGCAGGCTTACCTGACCTTTTTGCTGATCAGAATCACCCAACGGACGATGGTATCTATCTGATGGATACAGAAACTGGTGAGAATAAAGTTTTGGTCTCATATGAAGAGGTGCGGGCCTTTCTTAACGATAATGATGAAGTCCAGAGTCATAAGTTGTGGTTCAATCACACAGTTATTAATCGAGACGATACTCGGGTCGCCTTTGTAGTGCGCTGGAATGAGCCAGGAATTGAGATAAAACACACAATCCTTATGTCAGCAAGCTTGGGTGGTGGCGACCTACGCTTGTTGACAGATTTGGACGCCTCTCATTTCGATTGGCTGACCCCAGAGATGCTTTTTGGTTGGGTCACGATGCCGGAAGGTTGCCAATACTATTTAATCAACGACAACAGTGGCGAATACAAGATGGTTCGGCCAGATACGTTGACCAAAAATGGCCATTGTAGCTTCACACGAGATGGCACTTGGCTTCTGACAGATGAATCCCCGGACGAAGAAAATCGACAAACTTTATTATTGTGGCACATGCTTGAAGAGCGCCTAGTTGTTCTGGGACGTTTTCTAGCTCCTCCACCATTTAGAGGCGAGATTCGTTGTGATTTGCATCCCAGATGGAGTCGTAATGAAACGCAGATTTGTTTTGATTCTATTCATGAAGGGACACGACAGATTTATGTGATGGATGTATCCGCCGTTGTTAATGTATAATAGGGTATCTATATAATACCATGAAAAGAGAATCTGTACGTGGATTAGCTGGTTAATATTTTGTAATTATATTAAAAACTGAAAATACATAGGCGGTTTTCGTTCAACACTTTCTGATCTCAGTTAATTTAAATTACCTTCGGTTCCCTATAGTTTATTTAAGATGCTTATTAAAATCAAATGAATCATCTCCACCTCCCGGTTATTATCTTTAATGAGAATGTGAATAGCCTGTTCTTTTAGCTTCTTTATTGTATGCTTCCATAATACTATGTCCTTTATCATCAGCCGTTAAACTAATAAGCCTATTATTATTTTCACCTATAACTTCGAAATTTCTGGATTTGATAACACCTGCTTCAATAACATGCGCGACGCCTTTTGATGATTGTTTGACATTATGGAATCCTGACACTACAATAAATACGGTTAAGGTAGTCATACCATAGATAATCTTTTCAAGCCTCTAACTTGATTTTCTAATGTCTTGAATCTTTCATTTTCATTCATAACTAATCCCCCTAGTTTAGTTAATCTATACGCTAAAAAACTTTATCATTAGATGAATAATTATCCCTTAAATTTGATTCAACCTTTTTGTCTCTCTATTATATTGGTTTTGTTATTAATGTGAGTAAAAATTATTATATTAACTTTGTGAAAATTCCGTTGAAAATCATTTTGGGATTACTGGGCACGGTTTTTTGGGTTTTCTTTTGCTTCAGTGTAGAGGGATACTACCGGTTTGAAGATCGAATCTTTTTTGGCATAGTTCCTCCATCCATTATTTGGTGGTTAGTTTGGGTGATAAAAAGTTTTATAAACAGGAATGAAATTCGGAAAGAAGGGAAATGAAATAACCCTAAAGTGAAGCATATTTTATGCCGTAGCCGTATAGGCTTTTTACTATAATAAAGAATGCAATGAAGAATTGATTCTCTGGGTCTTCCAGGGTACTACGGCCGTTGTCGAAATACTGGTTAGTGTTATTTTGTAATCGAGACGACCCCTCGACGGTTGAATTGACACAAAAGATTAAATGAGGTATAAACGTTACATATTGACTCGCTACCAAGTATTAAGGCTTAACGCCAAAAGTATAATTTTAGGTAACTCAATTATATCTATTTTTCTACAATATTTGTTTAGAATACGCATGAAATAATTTCTTGTGTATTTCAGGTGTCTTGCCTTGTTTAGGTATTGTCTTATAAAGCGAGGTGCTGATTAATAATTATTAATTTTTATAGTGATATTTAAATACTATGACTGAAGATATAATATTCCCTGATCGTAATAGCTTAGATGAAATTGAAGAAGGTGATTTACTCCGACCAAAATTCGATGAGAAAGGACTTATCCCTTGTATCGTTCAAGATGTAGAAAATAGAGAAATTCTCATGTTTGCCTACATGAATAAAACCGCTTTACAGTCGTCCATTAGGACTGGTTTGGCGCACTTTTATTCCCGTTCACGAAAAAAACAATGGAAGAAAGGAGAGCAATCAGGTAATTTTCAACGTATTGTTAGTCTCCAGATTGATTGTGACCAAGATTGTATACTGATTAAAGTCAAGATTGAAGGTGGTGCCTCGTGCCATCTCGGTTATCGATCTTGCTTTTTCCGTGAGTTGGGTGATGTTTCTGAAAAAATGGATTTCAAACTAAATTTTATTGAAAGGGAAAAAGTCTTCAATCCAGAAGATGTCTATAAGAAGAATAATTAGGCATCTATTTTGATAAGATATTCGATACGAGGCAAAATATACATCATAGGAATTGAATGGAAAATTTACCTTCATTTAGTGTGCTCAATTACACAATTTGTTTTGTTTACCTTGCCGTAATATGTAGTATTGGGCTATGGCTAGCTGGTAAGCAAAAGACTACAGAAGATTATTTTCTCGCAGGGAGAAAAAATGCCATGGATTATTGTCGCCATGAGTATGTTCGCCTCACTAACGAGTGCGGCATCTTTCATGGGAGTCCCGGGACTGGTGTATAGAGAAAATATATCTTATTTTGTACTCGGTATTGTCAGTGTTTTTGCAGCACCTTTTTTTGTTTATCTCTTTTTCCCTTTCTATCGACGGCTTCATGTAACTACGACTTATGAATATATCGGTGTTCGTTATGGGAGGACTGGCCGTTATGCCGTATCAGGATTGTTTGTCCTGCTGCGATTATCCTGGCTTGGTATTGTTATTTATTCTCCAGCTCTTGCTTTATCCGTAGTGACGGGAATAAATCTTTATATTGCTATTATTGTTATGGGAATTCTCGCCACTACTTACACGGTACTTGGTGGTCTGTCTGCTGTATTGTGGACTGATGCTATCCAATTTATCCTTTTGGTGGGCGGTGCTATTTGGGTGTCAGTAAGTTTAATTTACGCCGTCCCTGATGGGGTGAGTGGGATTATTAAAATTGTAGGAGAGACAGGGCACCTGAATGTATTTAGCTGGAAAATTAATCTATTTGAGATGAGTGCGACGGCCATAGCAATCACTACTTTTATAGGTTTTTTTCAGGAATACGGAGTCGACCAAGTGACAGTGCAAAGATTGTTATCAACAAAAAATTTCAGCGGAATGGTTAAGGCAGCTGTTTTTAACTCATTCGTTGACCTCATCGTTATCAGTATGTTGGTTTTTATGGGTATAGGGTTGTTTGCTTATTACTTTAGTTTTCCTGAGCAAGCCTCTTCTGACATGTCGGGTGATAGGGTCTTGCCTTTTTACATTATAAACGAACTACCTAATGGGATTTCAGGACTCCTTGTCACAGCAATTTTTGCCGCCGCGATGTCTAGTATGGATTCGGGCATTAACTCTGTATCTACCGTTATCATCAATGATTTTATTAAACCCTTGCGCCATGTAGCTAAGCCTGATTATCAAGATGTACAGTTAGCGCGCTTGCTGACTTTTATTCTAGGTGCTATCGCACTCTTAGTTGCGTGCTACATTTCTACAATAGGAGAAATATTTAAAGCAGCGGGAACACTCATGAGCCTTTTTTCAGGCCCGATACTTGGACTTTTTCTTTTAGGTATTTTTACTCAACGCACAAATTTTAAAGGATGGGTGGTTGGAGTTATTGTTGCTATACCTACAACAATTTGTTTGCAGTATGGAACCGAAGTTCATTTTATTTATTATCAAATATTTTGTTTATCTGTGAATATGCTGGTTGCTTATCCTGTGAGTCTTATTTTTTGTAAGGAAAAAGCACATAAAAAATACACTCTGAGAGGAAGATCAGAATTAGATTCAACTAATTAATGACATAGTAAGAATGTATTTCAAAAAACAATAACTATTTAATTAGGACCAGGGCTTATAAAAATTGAAAATCTATTTCTTAAATCAATCTACTAAAACCCGTATATTTGTACAATGATACTGGATGCCGAAATACGTTCCAAAATCGAAGAAATAAATCGGAGGGCAGGTTACCTATGGAGGTATCTTTGACGCCGATGCTAAACTTGGTGAAATAGCAGATATTGGAATTGATATGGGGCATCCTACTTTTTGGGACGATCATGAAAATGCTCAAAAGAAGGCATCCTATGTAAGCCAGATTAAGCAGTTAATTAATCCTGTTCTTGACTTTAAGAAAAAACTGGCAGACCTCGAAGCGATGAGAGAACTTTTATCTGAAGCATCAGATGAAGAAGGACAGGAATTATTAAAAGAAATTGAACCTATTGCTGAAAATCTTACAAATGATATCGGGAGTTTGGAGATAAAATCATTTTTAAGTGGCCCGCATGATAAATCAAATGCTATTATTAGTATTCATGCCGGAGCAGGTGGGACTGAGTCTTGTGATTGGGCAGAAATGTTATTGCGCATGTATACACGATGGTGTGAACGCAGTGGATTCACTGTAACCATCCAAGACCTACAGGCTGGTGAAGAAGCAGGAATTAGCCGAGTTTCCATGCATATTGAAGGTGAATTCGCTTATGGCTATGCAAAAGCTGAGCGTGGAGTACATCGGTTGGTTCGAATTAGCCCTTTTGATTCAAATAGCCGCCGACACACATCCTTTTGCGCTGTGGATGTGATAGCAGAAATAGAGGATGATATTGATATCGAGTTTAAAGATGATGAATTACGTGTTGATACCTATCGTTCAAGTGGGAAAGGTGGTCAGCATGTCAATAAATCTGATACCGCGGTACGCATTACTCACCTACCTTCTGGTATATTTGTTGCCTGCCAAAATGAACGGTCGCAGTACAAAAACAAAGCGACAGCTTTAAAAGTACTTAAATCACGAATTTTTGAAAAAATGGAGGATGAAAAACGTGCAGAACGTGATAAATTTTATGGAGAAAAAAATGAAATTGGCTGGGGCAATCAAATACGCAGTTATGTATTTCAACCTTATCAGATGGTAAAAGACTTACGTACAAGCGTAGATACATCCAATATACAAACGGTAATGGATGGCGATATAGATCAGTTTGTCAACGCCTGGCTACGAGCTGGTTGTCCCAGTGCCCGTATTAAAGAATCAGACAATAAAAAAAAATAATTTTCGGACGGAAATGACAAAACTCAGTTATAGTGAAATTCAAGCTGCATTGGAGAGACAACCTTTGTTTGAAGATAAGACTTGGCGGTTGTCCCCTGAACCTTTTCCAATTACCTTAGATGAGGTAAACCTAATGGAAGAGATCGGAATTGCTTGTCTAGATTTTTACCGTGCGCTTGAGATACTTTATATTCGGTCGGCTGAAAACAAGAATTTATTGCGTAATAAGTCTCTAAAAGCACCGTGGGTAGCGGGTTATTTTGACCGCGGTAAACCTAAAGAATTAATTAATCATGCACGTTCTAAACAGTTGCGTGGTGAAACTCCCCTCATTATTCGCCCAGATTTACTTTCGACTGAGAATGGTTTTGTACTTACGGAAATTGATTCCGTTCCTGGAGGGATCGGTTTAACGGCCTTTCTTGCAAAGCTTTATTATCAAGATGGAATTAATCTCGTTGGAGATGTGGATGAAGACAGTATGATCATTGATTTCTATGATGCATTGGCTTCGCGAGCAGAAAATAAAAATTTACCTCTGATTGCCATTCTTGTCAGTGACGAAGCCAATACTTATCGCCCAGAAATGCAATGGTTATCTGAGATGCTACAGCAAAAGGGAAAACATGTGTACTGTTTTCACCCTAGCGAAATTATTCCATTGGGAAATACTCTTTGTGCTTCTATCGATGGCAATCCCGAAAAGATTGATGTTATCTACCGTTTCTGGGAGTTATTCGATCTTGCTAATATTCCCCTTGCACAAAATATTCTTGAATTTTGTGAGGACTCACAACTTGTTGTCACGCCCCCAATGAGACCTTTCCAGGAAGAGAAGTTGAGCCTTGCACTATTTCACCACCATTTGCTTGAGGAGTTTTGGCGTGAAAGTCTTCCAAAAGAATCATTTAATTTATTGCGAAAAATTATACCTAATTCGTGGATAATGGATCCGGTAAATCTTCCCCCCAATGCTATATTAGATGCGCCGTACATTGGTGGTAAGCCTATAACTCATTGGAACCAATTGGGTGGTGCTTCACAAAAAGAACGCAATTTAATTATAAAAATGAGTGGTTTTCACGAAGAGGCTTGGGGTCTGCCAGTTTTTTCTTAAAGTCAAGAACAGGATTAATT
>PNEW01000051.1 GCA_002922725.1 Verrucomicrobia bacterium Opi.OSU.00C
AAAGATCTAAGAGGCTAGTATCAGGAATAACAACGCCAGGCCTACTCTGTAATATGCAAATAGGCTCAAGCCGTGTATTGTTAGGTAATTCACAAACCATTTTACTGCAATTGCCGCAGATAATGCTTTTGTTAATCGGCCTGGACCGGAGTATTCACCTGCGCTTCGTATCAAGATTGCAGCGGGATACTCTTTTGGACCAGTAACAATATTCAACATCCAATGCATACCGTAGCAAAGAAAGACATACCAATATCCCGCGGGACCAAACATTACGGCATTGCGCGTCGTAGGACCACGATGTGCATGTGAAGCTTTATCACAAAATCCATCATAGGCTTCTACTTCAACTAATGGTTGTGATAATATTCTCCCTTTAATCCGACAACAAAGGTATTTACCAGGAAGATCACGTGCCACTTTAAGAGTGGGACGATTAAAAAAACTGGGCGTTCAATGTAGAGTTATTTATCTTTAACATAACGAATCGGTTTCATTAGAATTTCCTCTCTCTACTATCAATAATTAGTGTAACTGGACCGTCATTCAGAGCATCAATTTCCATCATTGCACCAAATTCTCCGGTTGCGACAGGTTTTCCACAATTTTTAGACAGTGCATAAATAAAGGCTTTATAAAGCCGGACTGCAATGTCGGGTGGGGCAGATCGATTAAAGGAAGGTCGTAAACCTTTATCTAAATTCCCATAAAGTGTAAATTGACTTATCAAAAGAATCTCCCCATTAACGTCGACCACTGACTGATTCATTAATCCGTCATTATCAGGAAAAATACGGATTTTTGGTATCTTCTTGGTCAACCAGTGCATATCCTCAGTCTCGTCATAATTCATGATACCCAAAAATATCAATAAACCAACACCAATAGTTGATTTGACCCTTCCATTAATAGATACAGAAGCTTGAGATACACGTTGAATAACTACTCTCATTCCCAGATAAACACCACCAGGTGTTTCGATTAATATTTATTCAAATGATAATTTACAATAAACGTTGCATAAATCGGTTAAGAAAGGGAATAACTCGCTCAACAATCCAGTAAATTCAATAATGCAGATTGAAGTGAGGGGTATTTAAAGGTAAAATTTCTCTCCAATAGTTTTCTTGGGATAATACGAAAATCTGCTAATAATGTTTCTCGACCCATTTGACCAAATAATATTTTTACGACTACTTCAGGCAATGGTAAAATTGTAGGACGACGCAAAACCTCGCCTAATGTTCGAGTGAAATCAATATTCGTGACCGATTCAGGTGCACAAACATTTACTGGACCTGTTAGTTGGTCGTCTAGTAAACAATGATCAATAATGCCGACGACATCATCAATAGCTATCCAACTCATGTACTGCTTACCCTGCCCCAATCGACCACCCAACCCACATTTAAAAATGGGCAGCATGACTGCTAAAGCCCCCCCTTTAGGACTTAATACCACACCAAAACGCAAATTGATAACCCGAATGCCTTTCTTTGTGGCAAATTTGGTCATCTTTTCCCAACTTTTACAAACGTCGCAGAGGAAACCCACACCTGACGGCCCTAATTCATCAAATTCCTCTCCACCTATGAATGGATAATAATGAATACCTGACGCACATAGTAAAACTTTGGGTGGACGATCGAGTTCAGTTAATTTGCTGCATAAAAGCCGCGTGCCTTCTATCCGACTATTTAAAATCTTATTTTTACGATTTTGGGTCCATGGTCCACTCGTAATACTTTCACCAGCGAGGTGAACAACAGCATCCAAATCCTGAAGATAATTTAAATTAAGTTGACCCGAATCAGGTTTCCAACCTACCTCATGACTATCCCTGGGATAACGAGTCAATGGATATACCTTGTGACCACATGATTGAAAATGATGAAAAAGCTCACCCCCGATTAAACCCGTCGATCCTGTAAGTAAAATATTCATCAAAGCAATACATTATCTTGAGCAGTTTGGGTAGACCAGAAAATTCCTAAAAAGGAAATGTCCGGAAATTATCAAAAAAGAAATTGGTGGCTCTTAATTCTACTACCTATTTTTTCAGACAAAACTAAACTAAATAAATTTTACCCTAAAATCTTATAATTGATCATATCTCTACAGCAGTCATTGCAGCTGATTCTGTTCGGGCTTTTTCCGCAAGTGCTGTACTGAGGTAACGCTCCGTTGGGCTCGCGCCTATAATAACAATCATTTTATCCTCCATACCTGAACGCTTGGCAACTTCAATACCGGCACTTATTGCTGCACCAGTAGATATGCCCGCCGGTATTCCATCGGTTATAGATACATTACGTGCTGTTTCAAAAGCATCATCATTACCCACTTGAACAATGTCATCAATAATATCAATGTTGAGAACATTTGGGACAAAACCGGCACCTATACCTTGGATTTTATGTGGCCCTGGTTTACCCCCAGATAGAATTGGGCTATCTTTCGGTTCAACTGCAATGCTTGTCAATTGTTTACGTGATTTGATAACTTCCGATACTCCGGTGATAGTCCCACCCGTTCCTATCCCAGATATGAGTACATCGATTTTACCTTCGGTCGCATTCCAAATTTCCTCTGCAGTGGTACGTCGGTGGATTTCAGGATTCGCTGGATTGTTAAACTGTTGAGGCATAAATGCTCCATCCCCATGCTGATCTAGAAGCTCACTAGCCTTCGCAATAGCACCTGTCATTCCTTTCGGTCCTGGTGTAAGTACAATATCTGCTCCTAACATACGTAATAATACCCGACGTTCAACAGACATGGTTTCAGGCATTGTTAAAAGACATTTATAACCTTTTGTTGCACAGACAAAAGCCAATGCAATACCAGTATTGCCCGAAGTGGGTTCAATCACAATGCCGCCAGGTTTGAGTGAACCATCTTTTTCAGCTGCGTCTATCATCGCCATGCCAATTCGGTCCTTAACACTGAATAAAGGGTTAAAAAACTCACATTTTAGGTAGAGGTTTGCAGGCAATCCTTTCGCAATTTTATTGAGTTTTAAGATCGGAGTATTTCCGATCGTTTGAAGTATATTATTATAAATGCTCATTTAACTAGAGTAGTTTTAAAATTTATTTAAATATCAGCTTTTAGTGTAACAATAATGTTAACGAAATCTTTTTTATATAAGTCAATATAAGTTTTATATTTATATACAGAATCAAGGATCCTACAATACAAACCTATCCCTACCTATACGCTACATTGCAGCGCAGTGATTCACCATCCGCAATCAACCTATCGAGGGCTGTTTAGTCTCGTGGATCGCTTTCAAAAATATTAAAGCTTTTTAAAATATTGATTATCAAATTTGGCATTTCCAGGTTTATTTACAAATGTTAAAATTATACTTTTGTTTTTCGATTGTCTACATACGTTTAATTCACAATAATATTTCTCATTAAATTGTTTCCGCTTTTTAAAATCGTGCCCGGGTGGTGAAATTGGCAGACACGCTAGATTTAGGTTCTAGTGCCGCAAGGCGTGAAGGTTCGAGTCCTTTCCCGGGCACCATTTATCGCTAATTCCCATCTAAAAACTTTAATGATATGTTAGCTAATATTAACCTGCGAGCATAAGTGAGCGTTGACCTCATAAGTTGTTCAATAATAATTTGAAATGAATATTTATGCATATTGATTCGCATCAACACTTTTGGAAATATGATCCAAAAGACTACGAATGGATGACTGACACCATGTCAGACCTACAACACGATTTTCTTCCCGATGACCTGAGAATATTGATTGATCAAACTGGAATTAACGGAACCATTGTAGTTCAGGCTCGTCAAAAGTTGCAGGAAACTGAATGGTTATTAGAACTTTCTGATTCTAATGATTTCATTAAAGGGGTAGTTGGATGGGTTGATTTAATGTCACCCGATATCATGGACACACTTGAAACATTCTCTCAGCACGAAAAGTTGAAAGGGGTCCGTCATTTGATTCATGATGAACCGGATGAAAAATTTATCCTTGGTCCTGATTTCCTTCGTGGCCTAGGCTCACTGCAAGCTTTTGATTTAACTTATGATTTACTCCTCTACCCTAATCATCTGTCCTATGCAGTGGACTCAGTAAAATATTTTCCGGAACAGAAATTTGTTCTTGATCATATTGCAAAACCCTCGATCAAAAATGGTATATTGGCTCCCTGGGACAAGGATATACGAGAACTTGCAAAGTTAGATAATGTATATTGCAAATTGTCGGGAATGGTGACGGAAGCCTCTTGGAATCAATGGAAATTAAAAGATTTCAAACCTTATTTGGATATAGTCTTTGACTGTTTTGGTCCTGAAAGGCTGATGTTTGGTTCCGATTGGCCTGTATCTACCCTTTCAGCCAATTACTATCAAGTTCACGCTATTGTCTGGGATTATATCCAACAGTATCCAAAACAAGTACAAGAAAAAATATTTGGATTAAATGCCGTCAAATTTTATGGTATTAAATAATAATTGTTCTGAAGACAATTGGATTATATCATTTGATTTCACACCCTTGCAAATACCTCTAAAATGAAAATTGTTACTCTACGTGGACCCCGTGATTTATTCTTGGATGAACAAGATATCGAAACGAACAATTTAAGGCTAGCCGAAATTTGGATTGAAACTGCAATTAGCGCTTTAAAGTTTGGGCCGGATCGTGGGAATTACGAAGGGGCAGAATATACTCCGAGTGTTGTTATGTACCCTCGTTCAGTTGGAGACAATAATTTGGGAATATTGCTGAAAATATAATTTTATGCTCAAAGGTTGACTGGGAGAATTTTAATCACTAAAAGTTTAAAGTTTAAAACCAATAAAACTATTGGTTTACAATAACCATTCTAGGTAAACAAAAATATAAATACAGTAATTGGAGATAAATTATGAGTGATTCAGAACTATTGGTAGTTGTATCGAAACTGAAGAAATATGTTAAAGAGAAGGCTTCAATGAATACATCGGCTAGTGCAGCATCAGCGCTATCAGGTATTGTTCGTGGCCTTTGTGATCAAGCGATCGAAAATGCACGTAATGATCGTCGTAAAACCGTTAAGGATAGAGATTTTTCGAAAAGTGATTAAATAAGACATCTACTCATAGATCATATAATATCTCATGTCTTTAAGATACGGAATTGATCAATCACGAGGCCAAATGGTATAAATTGCCTCACCGCAATGAGTAATGAACCATTACTTAATTTTGTCTCCTCTCAGGATATTCAGGTAGAACAATTACCTTGGGGACCACATCATTGGCTATGCCGACTAGGATTGACTGATGCAGAAAACCTTCAACTTGTACGTGTTAATATGTCTCCTGGAAAAGCACATCAATTCCATAGACATCCATCTATGGAAGAGATTATATACGTCCTTGATGGACATGCGGAACAATGGGTTGGACGAAAATATAAAGTTCTGGGGCCTGGTGAAATGGCACATATACCTGTTAACAAAGTTCATGGTACATACAATCCAGGTAAAGAGGCCCTGTTATTTCTAGCTATACTCTCACCCGCTAAATATGATGGTCCGGCATTGATTGATGTAAGCAAAAAAGAGCCGTGGTGTTCAATAAAGCCACCAATGGATTATTAGTTACCTGAAACATGTTTTAATATATTGTATAACAATATTTTATGGTATATTATAATTCTCCTGATACGGGGGCCTATTCCAGATAAAACTTAAAATCTTGTATATCCATGAGGTAAAGATCCTCAATAGACTATTACTTTTTCACCAAGATGTTCACGCATCCAAATATGTAGGGGAACATCTCCATCTTTAGGAGCGCTATAGTCTAGACCCCGTTTTACTGAAGCACCAAACAACTGTTTTCGAAACCGGTAGACGTGTTAAAGAAGATAATAATTAGGTTTTTTATACTCAGGTTTCATCGTGTTCAGTGCGCCCGCCCGTCAGTTTTCGATCGAAACTGTGCCTCAGCAGTTTTTGTAATATATCCGGTAACTCTCCCTGCTTTGCTTTCAGCGCCCAAACAGGGGGGACGGCTCTTGGGGGTTGGACGAAACCTGTCAGATCATCCTGTTTTTTATAACAAAAAAGTGTGCACCATCGCGTTTTCCGTTCCGCGGCTTTTGGGGCTACCCCGTGGACTGCGTGTGAAAGGCAGCACACGATAGAGCCGGGAGGTAGAGAGAGTCGTTCAATTTGAAGGGGAACTCCCGTCACTGGATGAACTCGGTTTACCAGCCACTGCTGCTCCATCTCGTCGTCAGTTGTAAATCGGCAGTTCGCTGGATCGCGAAACAAATGACTACCTTTCACAATCTTTAACCCACCATCTTTCCCCGTCTCGAAACCCTCGGGATAACAGATTGTCAAGTTAGTGTTAGGTTGAGCGCGGTATTCCGTGAGGTCGGCGACACCACAGTTATCGCGTCCTGCACCGATCGGGTGGCTATGCCAGCTGCTGCCTGGATAACCGCCCGGGCGCGTGAGTAGCTGGTTGTGATCGAAATAAATATTGTCGGACCCAAGACACATTCGCTGAAGCTGAAGCATCTGTGGATGAGTAAGAACATCTATCAGAAAGGGAACATGGCCCGCTGGAAAATATTCCGCAAATACACTGTGGACTCGAAGGGTGATGACTCCTGCCTCGTCATCCACCTGGGGACTTGTTGGCTCCCCTCTATCGCATTCTCGATTTCAATCGCTGTCAGTGACTTGTCAGGGGGAGTCCGTCCGAGAGCCCGCCAGTCGATCTGTCTCCAGTCCGACTGAAGTAGCGTGTCATTTATATGCTGTCCGGCCTTTGCGGCTTTCACCCACATTTCCCTTGCTCGATCTGTCATCACGCCTTCCAGAACTGCGTATCCTTCCGAGAGAAATCGCTCGGGATCGAACTGTGACTCAATCGCTGAGAAATTAAAGATGTCTGCTCGTGCAGCTTCCATTGCTTCCCAGTCTTCAGGTCCCCATGTGACTGGTGTGTCAGTGCTATTCAGGAATGGTGGTCGTGTCGCCAGTGCCAAATTATCAATCGATCCCTCCACCATATCGGCGAGCTGAGGATCTTCGATTTCGGGCTGTAATAATAGGGCTGTCTCTCTTTTCATTTTAACACTAGCATTGCCAGTTAAAGTGGATTATGGGCAATCATTTTGATTTACACTTTCATCTGAATATACATAAAAAAAACTTGATTTATAAATGACCGTAGCAACCCAGTATAATTGCGATCAATTGATTAAAGAGTTTAAAAACATATATATAACTATATGAATAAATCTTTAACCATCAAAAAAAATGACAATCCTTATATTTTGTGTAAATCAAAGATTAAGGATCCTCCTCAATCTTTAAGAGAAACATTTCATTACCTCGGTCCGGGATTTATATTATCAGCTAGTGTTGTAGGATCAGGTGAATTGATTGCTACAACTACCCTTGGTGCCAGAGCTGGTTTTGTAACTTTTTGGATTATCTTACTCAGCTGTTTAGTAAAAGTCGCTCTTCAGTTGGAGTTTGGAAAACATGCTATCAATTCAGGTGAATCGACAATGGCCTCACTTAATAAGTTACCCGGTCCCAAACTGGGTAAAGTGAACTGGTCTATATACACTTGGTTGTTCCTCATGATAAGTGAAAACTTTTCAACAAATTGATAGCACCCTCGAAATATTAACAACGACACAGAAAATGCTATCAATTCAGGTGAATCGATAGCATTTTCTGTGTCGTTGTTAATATTCCGAGGGTACTATCAATTTGTTGAAAAGTTTTCACTTATCATGATTGGTCTCTTCACTATTTTTACTTTTATCTCATTGGTTTATCTCCAATATACACCTTACGCTATATCTTGGTTTAATATAATTGAGGGTTTCAAATTTAAACTACCACCGGAGACTGTTATTTTCGCAATTGCAGCTTTTGGTATTACTGGTGTGGGTGGAGATGAAATCATGTATTATAATTATTGGTGTCTTGAAAAAGGATATGCCGCTTACACGGGGCCGAGAGAAGAAAACACGGAGTGGGTAAAGAGAGCAAAAGGTTGGATTAAAGTAATGTATATCGATGCCTTTTTAGCAATGATCGTTTATACCTTAGTCACTGCAGCTTTTTATCTTCTAGGCGCTGCGGTACTGCACGCTCAAAGTGAAATTCCCCACGGTTACGCGATGGTTGAAACACTCTCAAAGATGTACACAGAAACCTTAGGCTCCAATGCCAAATCTGTATACCTCTTAGGTGCATTTATTGTTCTTTATTCAACTCTATTTTCAGGATTAGCTGCATGGACCCGAGTCTTTTCCGATGCTTTTGGACAAATTGGTCTTATTAACTTCTATGACCCTGTGACACGTAAAAAGACAATTGCGATTTTAGCATGGGTTTTTCCTGTTATCTGGTCCCTACTTTTTCTTTTTATAAAACTTCCGGTATTAATGGTTTTTATCGGTGGAATCGCTACATCGATTGTTTTGCTGATCGTGGTATTTGCAGCATTTCATTTCCGTTATTGCAGGCTTCATTCTAGTCTAAAGCCGAATAGATTTTACGATGCTGCATTTTGGCTTAGCGCTATCGTAATTATTCTCATCGGCGTCTATGGCATTTTTAAAATAACATAATAAACTATCTGTCATTCATTAACTATCCATGGCTACATTTTAGTATTACATAGCGCCAATATTAAGTTTAATTAAAAAACAATTGCTATTCGTTGTTAGAAAACAACCCAATTTAACTTAAATTAAAAGAGTTATTTAGAAATGTCTAAATTGGACTGAGCCGAAAAGGCTGAGACAAACATAAGTAGTCCTACATTATCTTCAGTTCACTTTTACATTCATATTCAAAATACAGCCAAGGGTCGCATCGCAAACCCAGCCGTTGAGCCCTTAATTTTATTGGTTACCCCTATATAAAGAAATTCATAGACTTCTTCTTTGGCCAGATCTTCCAGATAATGAAACTCAGCAATATGTACACCCTGCTCAATTAAGAGATATTTATGAACAGGAACAAAACTATCACTTCCCTCGTGAGGTGGTTGCACCATCTCTAAACCTGAAGTATCCGAACCGATCATTATTGAACCATTTTTTTTCAACGAGCCATTTCGCAGCAGGTAGTTGTATGCCCGCGGAATCATGCTCTCCAACTTTCTCAAGATCAGCTCCAGTCTCTCCCCAGTAGCTTAATGTTCCTGTACGGATTAGCACAACATCACCAAACTTCAGTTTCGTTCCTTGACTTTCAAGTGCACTTTTTAAGTCATCTACAGTAATTATGTATTTGCTAGGTAGTGCCTGCAACCCTTTATCTCCCGCAACATCAATGAGTACACCACGTGCAATTACAGGAGGTATAGTTTCAGCCCCACATTTGCGTATACCCCAATTACCACCCCATTTATCTTCGGTAAAACCATTGTACCAATGGTTATCATCACCAACGGCGATGTGACCAAGACTATCGATTTGTGTTGCGACATTATCATTTATAAATAGCGCATTGCTATGCCATGTTGTTAAAGAAGTGTTACCATTTTCAGGTAAAGTAAAATCAAGATCTTTTTGACGTCTAACCCCCTCAGGACTACGGAATGTTATAATCTCAGCCGGTGAATGACCTGGCCATTTAAAGGAATTGCGATCATAAAGAACCCCCATATCTCGTACTTCTCCTTTTTTTACCAGACTAAGCGCTTTTAAAATGCTTGTTGATGTCATTTCGTTAAGTGAACCAACCTCATCTTCAGCACCCCAGACCCAACCCCAGCCTTTACCCTCCTTCCATTTTTTAGGTGTAGCACTTATGGTTGCAGTTATAAAGCAAGCTAGAATCACCATAACAAACTGTCGTTTATTCAGTCTCATCATCATTCCTCCTTTAATTAACTTCATTTTACTACATTTAACTTATTACAATATTTCCCGAAGTTGAGCGGCTGAATTGGCTTTCTGAAGTTTATCCATTATTTTGGATTCTTTATTTTGGAGTTGAATCACCAAATTCAAAACTTCTTCTAGCTTATCAGCAGGAAATTTACAGGCTCCAGATTCATCCATGTGGATGATCTCACCAGGGTTCACTTCCATCCCTCCTACCTTAACCGGTACATTTACCGCGTGAACCGCCATATCTCCATGCCCGGCAGTTACTCCGCTCAACATGTACTGTATTTTCATCGGTCGAATCTCATCGAGATCTCGTGATGGCCCGTTAGATACTGCTCCAACACATCCTAAAGCCTTCAAAGACGTTGTAAACATACCTCCAGCAAGACCTACTTTACCCGCTATTTCTGATGGAAACCTTTGCTCAAAAACGAGAATCGATGGTTTTTTCGATGCATCCAGCGCATCGAATACATCACCCATCGTTGTTTTATTATCTGGATCAGGTAACCCATGTACACTAGTCACCGCGTAACCAACAGTTCTACCAAGCTCCGGGTACATACAACGTATGCTTTGATCGGTATACCAATTATCATACCAAGGGTCATAAAGCCCAAGACAGAGTGGGGACCCCGGGTAGGTTGCAACTACATTAGTAATCGAAGGAGTATCAAAATCCTTTAACTTTTCTAGCATTTCAAGTTCAGTCATAAAATTTATCCTTTCAGTATAATTTTAGTTATATGTTTAATTATAGATCGTATAAGTCACCGTAAAAGGGAAATATCCTATAACGCAAATAAACTTCGTTACTAATAGTCAATTTATCTTTAAAGCACATTTCTAGGGATTAATATAAAAACCCCTGTTTTGCACATTTTTGCAGCACATACACAGTCTAATGGATTAATAATACCGCCAATTTTTACTTCAAGAAACGGATACCAAATTCTTCACCTTCAACAATCATCTTAAACTCTTTCTTAGACCTCTCTAAAATAATTGCCGTTGGCCTATGTGAATAATCAGGATTATAATCGCTACAAGTTACTGCTGTTTCGTCCGCAAAGAAAATCATGCGAGCATATTCACAACCCTCAAAATCATCTGAGTACTCTTCTCCAGAATCCAGATAACCTTCAATCGTTTTACTCGCAATAATTGTCCATCCGACATGGTCTTCTAAGAAAGACTCGCAATCTGCATAAATGTGTGACCACAACGATACAGTCAGAATGATTATGATAAGTTTCTTCATAGTAATTCGATACTTAGATTTAACATTAATTTTCTCCCATAAAGAATTCATAAAAGAAACTAGGAATTTATTGAAGCTTAATTGCCTCTAGGAATAGTTTTGATTGGAAGGTGATCTTAGATATATACTCCCGCCCATCAAACCCCCTCATTTTTCACCTCTACCGTAAACAAGGTAATGGATATATTAGACGGCGTTCCACTGTTAATGATTACTCCCCTATCCGCCTAAATTATCAGGGAAAAGTAATTAATTTCATCCTTGGATATTGGCGAGCTTGTTGCCATTACCGTTGTAAGTATGGCATAAGCACACAAAGCTTAAAATCCGTAAGATTATGATATATAAATACTTATAATAACATAGGTGTTTAAGGAGTTAAAATCTTAATTCTACTTATATATCACTTCCACCCTATAGTGGGCGACGGCGTGGGATTACTGGCTGAATTATCGCCCTGCGTTCTGCTGTTAAACGTGAGATTAGCTCTTGAGATGGCTCGTAACGAAATCGGTGTGCCATTGCCGACGGCATATAGCGGAAGATAATCATTCGCCGTTTACCGGGATTCGTTCTTTCTCCAGATCCATGACATAAAGAATCGTTAAATAAAACACCATCTCCAGCTTTTAAATGTATTTCAATACCTCCTTCAATAGAATGACCTTTCGTCAGACTGCCTTCGTCTACTTTCATCGGTGTAGCATCTTTAAGCCATTTTTTACCATGTTCAGCCTGTGCTGGATGTTGGATATCTGACTTATGGCTGCCAGGAACAATGATTGTCGCACCATCTCCTACCTCAACATCATTTAAAGCTACCATCAAAGTTAACGTACCACAGCACCACTCTCCACGTTTTCGGCCACTTCCTGTTATAATAAAAGGTTTATCGCCACCTCCATGTACGCCTATATAGCCTCCTGGACCTCTCAGATTGATGAATGATTCATTTATAAATGGTTGATGGTTTTTACCAATGTAATGACATACACGCCCGATCCAAGCGGGATGATCAATCAATCTCTCAAATATTTCTCCTCCTTCAATAATATTCTGAAGATTAATTCCATCCGTAACTCCATAAGTATGAACATCTATGTTGCCAAACCACTTGTCGACTTCTAGTGGCGGTAAAGCATCAAGCCATGAGTTTATTGATTGAAGATGTTCCTCATCTATGGCGTGCTGAAGTATCGTGTACCCGTTGAGGTCAAACAGGTATTCCTCCATTTTATCTTCCACATTCAAACTTAATTAATTTTCTCCATTATATTAAAAAAATAATTCACTATTCAATAGTGAGTTCTTCAGTAGTAACAGAGATGGCATCGCCATCCTCATTGGCAAAGGTAGCATCAACACTTAATGTAGGTTGAGGAGTATTATCAGACTTAAAGTTATTCTGACTAATCAAAGT
>PNEW01000052.1 GCA_002922725.1 Verrucomicrobia bacterium Opi.OSU.00C
AGATGTGTATAAGAGACAAGAATAATATATCTCCTGAATTATGGAATAGTCTCTCTGATCATGCTCGAAAGGTGATGCGATTTAAAGACGTGGTGGATTAAAATGATGATAAAGGAAAATTGCTATCTTACCGATCAGCAGATCCAACTTTTTGAAATATTTGGATTTTTAGTACGGAGAAATGTGTTTAACCGGGAGGAGATTCATAAGATAAACGAGGAGTTTGATCATCGCCTTAGATCACTTAAGGCAGAGGCAGATCCTAATAATGAACCTCTTGCCAATAATAACTGGCCTAATCGTAATCCGCATACTCCATATATTGCTAGCTTGCTTGAAGATCCACGAATATACGTTCCCTCAGAGCAACTAGTGGGTGAAGATGCTATCCCCATTCATTCCAATGCGAACAGCTACTCGATAAGTTCCTCATGGCATCCAGATACGGAAGATTCTCATTTATTAATGGTAAAAAACGTCATGTATCTCCAGCCGACTACCGGTGATCATGGCGCCTTGCGGGTCATTCCCGGTTCACACAGAAATCCCCTTCATCAAGATCTTCTGCGTATGGGACTGGATGCTGCATTTCGCAAGCATACTAAACAGTCACCCAAGGGAATGGAGTTTGACATGCGCGGTGAAGATGTTGCGAGTTATATATTCAGTTCTCAGCCGGGTGATTTAATCATGTTTAACCAACGGACCTGGCACGCAGCATTTGGTGGCTATGAGGATCGCCGAACCTGTACTTTTAATTTCTATCAAAACCCCAAATCTCCCGAAGAAAAAACGTCAATGCGTAAACTGATAGAAGCAATCAGATCCAGTGCAAATAAAAATAAAAAATTCCTAAATAAAGTAGGATCCCAATATGACCCGTGGTGGTTGGAAAATCCTGAAAAAAAAACCTAGACGTGCACGCTGGATAAAATGGTTAGAAGATTGGGGATTCGTGGATGCTTTTAGAATTGAATCTTGAAACTGGCTGCTATTGTACGCCAAAGCTTGATTTGTATTTTGCCCATACTTCATCGGCAATAGGTGTGCTAGCGGCTTTAACATTGGCCTCTAACTGCTCGATGTTGAGGCTACCAATCGGATTGCCATGGATGCGGTCTTCCTTTATACAAAACTGGATAGCTAGCTGAAGAAGATTAACCCCCTCCTGCAGACACCACGCTCGAATCTGCCGTGCGGCATCGGCGTCCTCATCATTTTTATAACGCCCTTTTTCCCTTGCCTCATCGATATCGATACCGGTCAAAAGGCCACGCAAAATAGACCAGCCATTCATAATTCCAATATCAGCAGCCGTGGCTGCAGGTATAACATCCTGGTCTATAGTTTTACGTAAAAGATTGTAGTCGTTGAAGCAAAGCAGGAGATCAATATCACCCGTCTCGATCGCTTTTAAGTGAAAATCATGGGGTCGCATGCCGTAGCCGATATGACGAACTAAGCCGCGTGATTTGAGTTCCAGCAATCCAGATAGAGTACCATTTTTATTCAAAGTTGGATCTATTTCAGGTGGATCATGGATGAGCATCCCGTCAAAATAATCAGTGTCTAGTATCTTAAGTTGATCTTCTACATCACGAATGACGCGTTCTGATGAATAATCCGGATCTCCATTACCATAAAACCCCCATGGAGCTGCAGAGTGACGGCATATTCGCCCAGTAATAATGACATCCTCACGGGTGATTTCCTTTAAAGCCAAACCGAGTTTTCTTAAAGAATCCCCATAACAACGTGCACAATCAAAGTGATTAACTCCTAGATTTATGGCATGTTTAACAAGAGCGATGGCATTTTCATCAGAAACTAATCCAAAGTTACTACCAAATCCTTGGGTACCAAAGGGAATAACAGGTATACTTAGATTTGTTTTACCAAGTCGTCGACGGGGAAGTGGGAGAGAGGGCATGAGTAATGGCTCTTATGTGAGTAGTTGTTAGAAAGTTAAATTGTCAGTCGGTCAGGCTTTTAAACACCAATTTAAGCTATTGCGTAATATTGCCTGATAAGAAGGGTGATGCCAAATATTCAGATTGTGACCAGGTGTCAGAACGCAGACCCGCCCTTTGCCTTCCGTTCGCGTCCAGCCCGCTGGTTGTCTACCGTGTTCAGAACTGGTGTGCAGGAAGAGGTCAACTTTTGGGTCGTTCATCTCCATCTGGTAATGTTCGTCTTTGAGTGTGAAGGGGGCGGATCCCACCGTTAGAGGGTGTTCTTTCTCTACTTCTACGGTAACAGGACATTGGGGGGGATGGCCGATAAAAATACCTCCCATCAAATTACAGAGCGATGGGGCCTCTTCATATTTGGCTGTTCCCGAATGAAGAAACAGGACATTATTACCCTGAGTCACGTAATTGACAAACGATTGTCCAATCGACTCATTGGCCCAAGGATTAGGGTTTGATCTAGATATATTGTTAGCTTTAGACAAGATGGTTAGAGGAAATTCATTCATCTTACCTATCGACCACTGACTAGGGTCTTCAAGCCATTCAAACTTGAACTTACTAATACCGAGACCACCTAAGCCTTCTTTGGTAAGAGTTGCTGGGTGTGCATAATCATCACACAACACTAGAACGCGCATATAAACACCTTCTGTATTCCAATTAGTTGATGTCAAATAAAATTAACTTTAAATATGATCTCTCAACAGAGAAATGGGTTCACTCCTCCTAATTGTTTGCCGGTTGGTTTTTTATTCCAAAAAACCCCAATCTTTCAGCCAATTGATCCAGCGTTTACGCCTGGGGTTATTATCCAGATTTTCCAACCACCAAGAATGATACTGTAATCCCCCAAAATTCTGGGTTTTTTCCGTTTCAGCCAGCTTCGCCACCTCTTTTCTCATCGACTCTATCTGTGCTGGTGTCTTTGGGTTGCGATAAAAATTAAAGTAGCAGAGGCGGCGATCTTTATAGCCATTATAGGCAGCATGCCAAATTAATTCGTTAAGGATAATTATATCACCCGGATTTGAACTAAAGATGTAGCAGGGTATATCATCACCGTTTAAACCAGATTTTTCTAGGTATTTGGATTTTTTTTGCCCTGATTTTATACTCAACCCCATTTGAAGTAGTTCTTTATGCAGTGGATTTTTATGTGATCCGGGGATGACACGCAATGCACCTTGATCATGATAGGTTGGTTGCAGGTACATAAGATTTTTAAGTATGCACATGTTAGGGTCTTGCCTGTCCGGATGCCAACCTATCCCTTCATTATCACTGATGGTACCAGAATTGATAGGGATAGAATCATTACCTACTAGTTGTTCTGAGGGTACATAGATACGCGGGTCCTCAAGTAAGCTTGCAGTAAACTGAGTTTCCAGATTGCGGTTGAACCAGGAATATGAATTCAGTTTTCTTTCAGAATCGGGTTCCTTCTGGATGGAAGCAAGACGTTGATCGGCTTCTTTATTGATTTTGGCAATTTCTTCGGGACTGAATACATTTCTTCGGACCACGAATCCAAAAACATTGAAATGTTGAATCTGCTCTTTAGTGAGTT
This sequence comes from Verrucomicrobia bacterium Opi.OSU.00C, assembly GCA_002922725.1. Taxonomy (GTDB): domain Bacteria; phylum Verrucomicrobiota; class Verrucomicrobiia; order Opitutales; family PNEW01; genus PNEW01. The sequence goes on from PNEW01000052.1 coordinate 3,541, forward strand.
TATAATTGTCACACCTCATAATAGCTCAACTTAACAAATTTCAACGGTTTCATGTCGATCTTTTTGCATTTTATAAATAAAAAAATTTGTGATTTTAAGAATATCATATTGCAAAAAATAGCTATCATAATAAATAAAATTACACTAGGAAAAATGGCAGAAGGTAGTGTAATTTTAGGAGACTGCTTTGATGTTCTCGCAGCCATGGGTCAGCGAGAAGCAGATCTAATTTATTTAGATCCTCCATTTTTTACACAAAAGGAACATAAACTCTCTACTCGTTTTACTGAGAAGACATTTTCTTTTTCAGATACTTGGAGTTCAAATTATGAATTTGCATTGTATATGCAGAAAAGAATTAAACTGATGCACTTTCATTTGAAAGAAACTGGAGCTTTATTTGTTCATTGTGATACTAATTCAAATTATATATTCAGAATTATCTTGAATAATATTTTTGGGAAAGAAAATTTTAGGTCAGAGATTATTTGGGTTTACAAGCGGTGGTCTAATACATCAAAAAAACTATTACCTAACCATCAGTACATTCTATATTATACTAAATCTCATAACTATACTTTTCATAAAACATATTTAGATTACTCACCAACGACAAATTTAGATCAAAATCTCCAAAAAAGAAACAGAGATAATAGAAACAAGTCCGTATATACCAAAGATAAAGACGGTAATATAATTTTAGAGAATGTCAAAAAAGGTGTTCCTTTAAGTGATGTTTGGCATATTCCGCTTTTGAACCCGAAAGCTGTAGAACGTGTCGGTTATCCTACCCAAAAGCCAGTGTTATTGATGGAAAATATATTAAAAATATTTTCTAATGAAGGAGATCTTATAGTCGACCCATTTTGTGGAAGTGGTTCTATGCTTGTAGCAGCAAAGCTAATGAACCGAGAATATTTTGGAATCGACAGTTCAAAAGAGGCAGTAAGTGTTGCACAAAAAAGATTGGATGAACCGAAAAAAACGACATCTTTCTTAACGAAGAGAGATTATACTTTTTATAATAATATAAATGACATGATTAGGCATAAACTTGTAGGAGTTGACTGTAATTTCATTCGACGTAACAAAGGGATAGATGCGATATTAAAGACGCAAATTAAATCTAAAAATGTGTTTATTAGGTTACAGAGGCATAATGAAAGTGTCCAATCTGCAGTTGATGCTATTGAAAAAGCTGTGGCATCAAAAGGGGGTTCAATAAATATTGTTATATTATCTGATATCAACAATGGAGAATTTGTGAAACCTCGGACAAAAGAATTAACCTACTTGATTGAAGATATTCCAACGATGATTTCTAAAATAACCAGCAGTCTCGAATAATCTTTCTTTGTCAAAATCTTTATTTATAACGTTATACAAGACTTTAAAGAATAAGATAACTATTTTGAGTAAAAATCTGACTGAAAGTAATTAATATGTCCCTAGTATCTAAGGAAGAAAAATTCATTTTTGATCTTCAAGGTTTTTTGATCTTGCGAGGTGCGATTAAATCCGAATTGGTGAAAGATCTTGATCGAGCGGTAATCGGAAATGAAGCGATTGAGCATGATGAAAGTTGGGCAGAAGGATTATATGAAGGTCCACTAGAGGAGCGATCCAAAAATGGTAAGCATTTGACCAAAGACACGGATATCAAAAACCAGGTGCGCATGAATGGGCTGCCACGACTTAACCCGATCTTTGATTGTTTAATTGCCCATCCAGCAATTGTACCTTACCTTGATGAATTCATGGATAATCCACAATTAGTCAATACTTGGTCAATTTCAAAATATGAAGGGATGATAGCTACAGGATGGCATCATGGCTTGAGCCCTTATGATTATTCGGTACGAGAAGACAAGATTTCATCACCAATGATAAATGTTGTTACCATGTTAACACCGAATCATCCAGGTGATGGTTGCTTTGCAGTTATGCCTGGTTCGCACAAGAAAAACTTTTTTATGAAAGATTGCTGGAATAAATTTAGGTTTAGTGGCCTTGATACACCGGGAGCTGTTGAAATAACAGGTGAGCCAGGGGATGTTATGATATTCACTGAAGCACTCATCCACAGTGGTGCGAAAAAAACGACTGCCCGTCGGCGAACGACCCTTCAGTATAACCATGTAAATGGCCACCGTGCGGTATCAGCGATGACAGACCATCACAATGCAAGACATTACTGGATGCCACCTGGAATTCGAAATCGATTCACATCTGAGCAATTAAAAATAACGGACTGGATGAGTTATACAGCTCTTGACCATTCGCTTCACGGTCTCTCTAACGGGGAATAAATATTTTCTGATAAATGAATCTCCTAAAAGCCAAAGTGTCACTGAGTTTATGGTTAGGTAAAGTCCAAAGAGAAGGTTGAATCTGTAAATGCAGTATGTTAGTAAGTACTGATGGTGGTTTAGCAACCTAATATCAATGTCTTACATATACTGTTATTACGTTTAGATATCGATATATACACCAAAATACCTCTTCATTTAATAACCGATTTTTGGTAAATAGATGGTGCCCGGAGAGGGGGTCGAACCCACACTCCCTTGCGGGAACTGGATTTTGAGTCCAGCGCGTCTGCCAATTCCGCCATCCGGGCACATAATAACAATTATTTTATATAGTGAAAAAATATCTCCCCAATACTTTTATAAGATAATTTATTATATATTAGTTTACTTATTCTTTGCTTTAAGTTGGGCACGCAATCTAAGCGATTGAAGATGAATGAAGCCTGTAGCATCATCAGGATTATAATTACTAATTACCCCTTCCATTGAAGCTATATTGGGATCGTAAAGTGATTGTCGAGATTGTCGCCCGACTGTGATAATATTTCCTTTGTATAATTTTAGATGTACCTTCCCAGAAATGGTTTTCTGGCTCTCATCAATAAGAGCTTGTAATGCCTGACGTTCCGGTGAATACCAAAAACCATTATAGATAAGTTCGGCATACTTCGGGATTAAACTATCGCGCAGATGCATTACTTCACGATCCATGGTTAAACTTTCTATTTGCCGGTGTGCGTGCATAAGAATTGTGCCACCTGGAGTTTCATAAACACCGCGGCTTTTCATGCCGACAAAACGGTTCTCCACAATATCAGTACGTCCAATGCCATGTTTGCCTCCGAGAGTATTTAAAGTTTTAAGAATAGAAGCTGGAGTCATTTTATTGCCATTTACAGCGATGCAATCACCTTTGATGTAATCAAGCTCAATATATTCAGTTTCATCAGGTGCATCCTCTGGAGCTACAGTAAGCTTGAACATGCCCTTGTTGCTAGGTATGGTTGGGTCGAACATTGGGTCTTCAAGTATTCCTGCCTCATAGGAAATATGAAGTAGGTTACGATCCATGGAGTAAGGTTGAGAGGTCGTAGCTTCTACATTAATGCCATTCTCTTGACAATAGGTGATCATTTCACTTCGACCAGGGAATGTTTCACGAAAGGCTGCTATCCTCCAGGGAGCAATGATCTCAAGATCGGGTGCTAATGAAGCATAAGTGAGTTCAAAACGACATTGGTCGTTGCCTTTTCCTGTTGCTCCATGAGCAAGAGCTGTAGCCTTTTCTTTTTTAGCGATATCTATTTGTGCCTTAGCAATGAGAGGGCGAGCAATGGAAGTACCGAGAAAATATTGGCCTTCATAAATTGCATTTCCACGTAACATAGGGTAAATAAAGTCACGAGCAAACTCTTCAATAAGATCTACCGTATAATGGGTGACAGCGCCACTAGATTTAGCTTTTTCTGGAAGTCCATCCAGTTCTTCTTCCTGCCCTATGTTGGCTGCAAAAGTAACAACCTCAGCCTGATATCGATTTTTAATCCATTTGAGGATAACAGAAGTATCCAGCCCACCTGAGTATGCGATAACGACTTTCATATTAAAATTCTATTTTGAAATTTAGTGAAATATATGGAAGTTAAAATGATAATAAATTAAGTTTTATTTGAACCAGCAAGTGAAGTAAGTATAGCCTTTTGCATATGAAGACGATTTTCAGCTTGATCAAAAACAACTGACTTTGAATTGTAATAAACATCTGGTGAAACTTCCATTTCAAGATGAGCAGGTAGGCAATGCATAAATAATGCATCTTTTTTTGCTGCATTGAGATGATCTAATGTAACCTTATAAGGTGATAGTTTTTTTGTACGTATTGCTTCCTCATTCTCTTTTCCCATACTCACCCAAACATCAGTGTAAATAACATCCGCATCCTCAATCGCTTCATGAATATCGGTGGTGAAGGTGTAAGCATTGGTGATACCCGCTTTATCTAAGTGATCATTTATTTCTTTTCCCGGGGCAAAAGTTTCCGGACCTGAAAGCACAACATTCATTGAAAAAAGGTGTCCTCCCAGGATCCAAGAGTTAGCCATATTGCTGTTACAATCACCTATAAAAACAATTTTACGATCTTTAAGAGAGATGATATTACTATCTTCAGACCAATGTTCAGCCAAAGTGAAAGCATCACTAAAAATCTGACAGGGGTGAAGGAAATCTGTAAGGGCATTAACAACAGTTATGGTGCCTTCACTTGCAAACTCTTCTACGATTTTGTGATCGTAAGTCCGTATTATTAATCCATGGCAATAACGAGAAAGGATTTTTGCTGTGTCGGCTACGGATTCACCACGACTTAGCTGCATCGTGTCTTTATCCAGGTAGAGAGGATGACCTCCGAGTTCATTAATACCCACTTCAAAAGAAATACGTGTCCGTGTGCTGGTTTTATAGAAAAGTAATGCCCAACTTTCATTATTTAATACGGACGGGTTATTGTGGCCACGGTCATTTTTATATTTTTGTGCAAGTATAAAAATATCAGTTGCCTCTTGAATAGAAAAATCAGTTTCTTTTAAAAAATGCTTCATGCTTGTTACAGATCTGTTAATAACCACATTACTCCATTACTTTAAACCATCTAAGGTCTGTTCGATAATTTCCAATGCCGATTGGATTTCAATATCTGATACATTAAAGGGTGGATATATTCGGACTGTATTTGCTCCAGCAGGGACAGTGATTAACCCTTTTTCAAAAAGGCTACTGATGAAGTCAGTAGGATCTTTTTTCATCCCTATGCCCAGAAGATAACCTTGCCCTCGTATCTCAGTAATGTGCTGTGGATATTTGTCTGCAAGTTTAGATAGTGAAGTTTTAAGTTTATTTCCTTTTTCAGCAACTCGTGCTAAAAGGTTTTCTTTTTCCATGACTTCGATAACAGAGATAGCTGCAGTACAGGCAAGAGGATTTCCACCATAAGTGGAACCGTGAGTGCCTGGTGTAAAGAGATCAGAAAATTTATCTGAGATCCAAATAGCGCCAATAGGAAATCCGCCGCCCAAGCCCTTAGCCATTGCAATGGCATCAGGAATAATACCTGCATTTTCGTAACCAAAGAAGCGCCCAGTTCGCCCGACACCAGTTTGGACTTCATCTAGCATCAGAAGTAATTTATGTTCATCACATAAGTTCCGAATACCTTGTAAAAATTCTGAGGTACAAGGGAGAACACCACTTTCACCTTGTGTGGGTTCGAGGTAAATTGCTACTGTTCTGTCATCAATCCTTGAGGCAAAGCTTTCGAGGTTATTGATTTTTCCAAAGGTAAAACCATCGAGTAGAGGACGAAATCCTTTTTGTATTTTTTCAAGTGGTGTTGCAGACATGCCACCGAAGGTGCGACCATGAAACGCATTTTCAGCACCAATTATTTTGTAGCTTTTTCCCTCCTCACCTGCTTTACATGTACCATAGAGTCGGGCGAGTTTTATCAGTGCCTCATTCGCTTCAGCGCCACTGTTACAAAAAAAGAACTTTCCGGGGGCAGTATATTTTGCTAGTTTTTCTGCAAGTTGTGCTACTTGGGGAAATCGGTAGAGATTCGAGCAATGAATTAACTTGGTTGCCTGTTCCTGAATACGTTTTACCCAGTAAGGATGGCAATGGCCGAGGCCGTTAACTGCAATACCTGTACCAAAGTCAAGGTATTCTTTTCCCGTGTCATCCCAAACCTTACTCCCTTGTCCTTTGACTAAGGAGAATGGTGCCTCAGGATAGTTTCCCAAGATATATTTATCGTAAAGGGCGATAAGATTAGAGCTCTGTGCTTTCATTTTTTTATGGAGGTGATTATTAATTTTGGATGATTTCGGTGCCTATTCCCTTATCGGTAAATATTTCAAGAAGAAGGCTGTGTGGCACTCGACCATCAATAAAGTGAACACGTCGAACACTACTCTGAATAGCTTTTACCGCACTATTTACTTTTGGTAACATCCCTTCTCCAATAACACCCTTAGCTTTGTAAGTTTCGATTTGATCAGCCTTTAAGGTAGAAATAAGGGAATCAGGGTCATCAGGATCATTTAAAAGGCCAGGCACATCGCAGAGATAAACAAGCCGTCGTGCATGTAAGGCAGATGCGACATGTGAAGCTGCGGTATCCGCATTCGTATTGTAAATACGACCTTCTTTGTCTAATGCAATAGGTGAGATAATGGGAATATAACCTTCTTTTATTGCTTTTTGAATGGTCCTTGTTTTTACGTTTTTAATTTCACCAACCTGACCAAGATCAACTGGATTTTTGAGTTCATCATGGGTTAATTTCTCGCATAGAAATATTTTATTTCCGATCATCGGAAGAGAACGTCCGGCACTTAACTGAATGATTTCAGTAATTTCGAGATTAATCTCTTCATTTAGTGCCTTTTCTACAATTTTAATGGATTTTTCATCGGTGATACGCAATCCATTTTTAAAAACGGGCTTTAGTCCAGCTTCTTTCATCGAACGACTAATCGCTTTACCTCCACCATGAACCACTACAACATGAATTCCAACAGCGGAGAGAAAAACAATATCGTTAGCGACCCGACGACGCACTTGAGGATCAGGCGCATCCATAAAACTACCTCCATATTTGATGACAAAAATGGAGCCTTTAAAACGCTGGATATATGGCAACGCTTCAAGTAAGACGCGAGCTTTTGGAATGATATCGGTTTCGTTTAACATGGGATATTATTCGCTTTTATTAAAATTCACATATGCTTCAGATAAGTCGGTGCTCAACAAACGATAAGATGCTTTACCAAGATTGATTTTTATAATTATAGAAAATCGTTTTTTACTTACGATATCTTTCCACCGTTTCTTGTTTTTTAAAAGATATCGTCCTTTTGTAATTACTGGTGCTGATCGTTGTTTTATCATTCCATTGGGAGTTGCATAAATTAGATCAAGTTTCTCTTCTTGAATTGATGCACCAGAGTAACCGGCAGCATCCAAAATACGACCCCAATTAGGGTCACTGCCATACCATGAAGTTTTAACAAGTAAAGAATTTCCAATAGATCGTGCGATACGATTCGCATCAGTTTTATTCTTAGCTCCTTCAACACATATCTCAACAACTTTGGTGATACGTTCACCATCAGAAACTATTTTATTGGCAAGGACATTGCAAACGTGACGTACCCCGAGAACGAAATTGTGAAACAAGCTTGATTGCGTGGGGGATATTTTGATTCTAGATTGGCCATTTGCAAGAATGATCACTGTATCATTAGTACTCATGTCACCATCCACAGTTATCCTATTAAAAGATAAATCAACAGCTTCAGATAATATTTTTTGAAGAAGATTTTTACTGATATCAGCATCAGTTGCAATAAACGCTAGCATGGTTGCCATATTCGGTTGAATCATTCCTGCACCTTTTGCAATTCCGCTGATAGTTATATAATCTAGGTCATGTGTTTTGCCTGGAGTCTGTAAATACGGTACTTTAACAGTAATAATTTTTTCCTTCGTATCAGAGGTGAGAATAGCTTTTGCACTATTAAGTCCATGTTCCTTCGTAGAACCTAAATTCGCTGCTGCATCTTTAATCCCATTACGAATCTTTTGCATGGGTAGTAATTCACCTATTCGGCCTGTAGAACAGACAAAGAAGGTTTCTGGAGGTGTATTACAGGCACTAGCAGCACTGAACTGCATCGACCAAGCATCTTTCATCCCCCGATTGCCAGTGCAGGCATTGGCATTTCCACTATTCACGATAATACCATGAAATTTATTTTCGACACGCAGTAATTCTTGGCAGAGTTTAACAGGTGCGGCTTTAAACGCATTTTTCGTAAATACCCCTGCTGCAGAACAAGGGGTAGGGGAAAGAATTAAGGCCATGTCTAACCTACCATCTTTTTTGTTGCGTACATCGCAGGATGTAGCGACAGATTGAAAACCAGGAACATCGATGATACCATTCGATTTTTTGGCTTCTATAAAAGGATTCATGAAACAATTAGTTTACAATAGCGTTTATCTAAATCAATCCTTCATCTTCCGGATTACCTAGTATTAGATTCATAATCTGAACAGCTTGTCCCCCTGCACCTTTCATTAGATTATCTATCGCGGAGTGAATAATGAAGTTACCAGTGCGCGGATCGTAAAATGCTGAAATATCGATTCGATTCGTTTGAAGAACATTCGATGTATGTGGGTAAGTCCCCTTTGGGAGAATGGAGATAAATGGCTTTTCCGAGTAAGCCTTTTCCCATGAAACATAAATGTCTTCTATTTTACTATTATTAGCAGGTGCAATAACAGTTGATATGATACCACGTATCATAGGAATAAGGTGGGGAGTAAACTGAATCACAGTGCTTTTCCCGGATACTTCTGATAACATTTGTTCTATTTCAGAGAGATGGCGGTGTTTAGGTACTCCATATGGTGATGCGTCTTCCGCACGTTCACAGTAACTGTAATAT
>PNEW01000053.1 GCA_002922725.1 Verrucomicrobia bacterium Opi.OSU.00C
GGATCAACTCATGGAAGTCAATGCGAAAGGCACTTTCCTTTGCAGCAAAGCAGCTGCTAAACAGATGATAAAACAGGGTAAAGGTGGGCGGATCATCATCAATGCCCTCTTTTTTCGTTACATCGACTTTTAGACCAATCGCCTTATTATTAGATTTATTAAATTCAGCAGCTGTAGCCTCAGCCGTATTCCTATCAATATCGGAAATAACTACAGCGACTCCCTCGTTTACTAAACGTTGAGCAATAGCTTTGCCGATCCCTCGACCAGCACCAGTTATAATTCCGACTTTACCCTTAAGTTCTTCATATTTTGGCATTGCATGCTCTTTCTAATTTAACCCATTCATTTATGCTCATTCAGGATTTTTCAGATCAAGTTCCATCAACTCAAGAATGAAACCATCGGGGTCTTTTAAAAAAACAACTTTGACAACCCCGTAATCCCATTCCTTTCCTAAATCAAAACTTACGGGTTGCGAGATAAATTCTACACCCTTTTTTAGTAATTCCTCATAAGTCTCCTTTAAATCATCTACCCCAAAACAAAAGTGTGAATGATTAGCCATACCCAATACAGCATTCGAAACGATCCCTTTAGGTTCAATATACTGCTGTAAATCAATGAGAATATCGGGAGTATCTGGTGAGGTGAGCCGGACAACCTGCATAACAACACCAGGTTTACCTGCCATTGTAGAAATTGTCTTTCCATCAAGTAGGTGTCGCTCAACTTCTTTTAACCCCAGAACTTCTTTATAAAATATCAATGACTGTTCCAGATCACTCACAGTTACAGCTACATGATCTAAGCTTTTAACAATCCCCATAATGTTCCATTTTAAAAATATTTCTGTTCGAATGTTAACTATTAAATTTATTGATTAACAAACAATTCAATAAAAGTAAACTGTTCACTGTTGAAAAACCCGAGACTTTCCAGAATAAAAAAGGGCCCTACTAATGAAAATCAGCACTTATTATTTGCGAAAAGATAATTTTGTATAATTATTAATAATCAAATAAATGAATTAAATCATCCAAGCTTACCTGATCATTTTATTTTAAATCGCTATCAAATAATATATTGTGATGAGTTATTAAAATCCGTTTGATAATCATTTCTTGAGAAAAAACTTCGTGTATCTATCATCCCTAATAAAAGAAAACGTTGACAATAGTAGCGATTATTTTCCTTTGGTTTATTTATATTTGTATGTAAATAACGGGGCGTAGCACAGCCTGGTTAGTGCGCCTGCTTTGGGAGCAGGAGGTCGCTGGTTCGAATCCAGTCGCCCCGACCAAATATTTCAACTCAGAGATGTTTAATAACTTAGGTAGTTACATTAGCCTACATTTAATGAAACTTTTAGCTGCTTTACAACATCAGTAATCAGTTACTATGGCTATTGTAGTTTAAATAGGGTGATAAAATTCCTATGCATATTTTGAGAAATAGGCAAAAATCGATTCAGAAAAAATTTGCACTCATTCTAGTGATAATAAGCTCCGCAAAGATTTTATATTAGCTACTGCAATCTCAGTAACAGTTCAGTATTCTTGAACTACTTACCTTCTAAATCGCGAAGTTCAGGTATGCTATCACGCATAACTGATGCTTTGCGAATCCACATACCAGATTTTTTTAACGTCTCGATACGTCTAAGTTCACGGTCGAGAGCAAGATAATCACTTTTTCCCCAAAAGTACACTGCAAGTTGGTAGGCAGCTTCCGCTCGATATGTATCTAGTAGTAATGGGTCATTGGTTATTTTATCGAGAGTTTCAATACCTTGCTCAATATTGCCTGTCAATAAATGGGCCATCGCAACTCCTAGATGTGCACGTCCTTTTATAGAAGTATCCTCTAATTGACTAACTGCATTTGTATAATATTCAATTGCCTGTATAAATTCATTTTCATTATATTTTTTATTGGCAAGTTGGAGGTAAGCAAAACCTGCTAACTGATGGTTGGGATGCTCACGAGCAAATTTAAGCAAGGCTTCATCACTTTCAGCTTCTTGAAATGCGGCTTCTACCGCGAGCTCTTTTCGCTCAGCAAGATAAAACATCATTTGGTAGCCAAGCAAAGATAAAACGATAACACCTATCACAATAAGTATAGCATATCGGTATTTCCCCCACACCAGGATTATTTTCTGTTCAAAGTCAATGCCTTCAACCCCATCACCTACAACAGCAGTTTTTTCATTTTGCGGTATTTGATTTTTTGATTGGAATTTTGATCTTTTCATCGGGAAAAATTAATCGAACCATAAAGTTTTAAGTTGAGTCAATAGGGTTTAATGAAAAAACGCCCTTGTTTAATGAAGTCCTAACAATCTTTACTAAACACTTCTTACTTAAATATACAATCTACCGATCACTTATAGAGAATGCGCTGAATCATATTTAGCATTGACAATCTTCTAGTTATAATGGAACGTTTTTCCCTTTAACAAATGTTATTCCTCGGTCCGGAATACACTTATAAGCTGGCTTTTTTGCCCTATACTTTTTTAAGCTTGTCTGTCTGATATTATAATAAATTGGGGGTAATGTTAATTCTGGAATGCTTATTCTCCGTGAAAGAAATCACCCATATGTTAAAAAGGCAAATGATTACTGTTCTTTTAATTTGGCCGCCTGTTCATATTTTAAACTATGAATACCTTCCTGTCAGGTAATATAACTTACGGTTTTAACAGTATTAGAAATTTTGTATTTTTAATCCTATCGATTATATTTTTTGGTATATTTTTTAGTAAACTAGAGGCGGCTGCAGATCTAACAGTCAGTTCCATATCTGGCCCAACCGGGGCAGGGATAGGATCAACAGTTGTGTTTAACGTAACAATTAAAAATGATGGTGACGCTAATGTTACAACTGACTTCGAAGTTGAGGTGACAATTGATGGTACTTCTGCAGTAGGAACAACAACTTTTTCTGCATCTACAAATGTGTTAGAGGCCGCCGCCTCAGCGGTGGTTCAAGTGTCATTAATTGTTCCTGATGTCGCGAAGAATGCCTATGATGTAACTGCGACGGCAGATAGTGATACTGATATTGCTGAAAGTGATGACAATAATGAATTAAATAATTCGCTTACTGATACCGAATCAATTACTATTTCAGAACCTCCAGAAATTGAAATTACCTCACTTGATGATAACTTAATTGTTACCCCAGGTGAAGCTATTACGATTACCACCTCTGCTTTGGATTCCGATGGAATTATTAGCCAAGTTGAGTTTTTTGTTAATAGTGCTTCTATTGGAACTGATACAACATTTCCTTATCAACTTAATTATACAATATCTTCCACTGGAACATTGGCAATATCTGCCACTGCAACAGACGACACAGGCTCGACAACAACTTCTGATGTTATTAGCCTCACCTCATCTGTAGGATCTATTCCTACTATAAGTATTACGTCGCCTGTCGAAGGCGAAACTTTCGTGCCTGGATTTGATCTAGATTTAAGAGCAAATGCAACAGATGAAGATGGAATTATCAGCCAAGTTGAGTTTTTTTTAAATGGGGTTTCCATTGGGAACTCATCTACCTTTCCCTTTACAACCACACACAGTCTTACTTCGCCTGGAACTTTTACAATTACTGCAACTGCAACGGATAATGCGGGAAACGAAGGTTTTTCAGAATCAGTTAATATCTCTGTGGTTATTGGCAGTCCTCCAGTTATTTCCATTTCTTCTCCAGCATCTGGAAACACATTCATTCCAGGTGCTGAGCTAATTCTTAATGCTGCAACTAATGACCCTGATGGGCTCATCAGCCAAGTTGAGTTTTTCGTTAACGATGTTTCTGTAGGGACAGAGGAAACTGCCCCTTTTCAAGTCGACTTTAGCTTACCTTCCTCTGGAGTCTATTTTATCAAAGCAGAAGCAACAGACAATGTTGGGAATGTAACCAAATCTTCAAGTATAGTTGTAACTGCTGGTCCTCCAGATAGTACGACACCTCGTGTTATAATTGATCATCCACTTCCAATTGGTGGAGGCGATACAATTAACGATGTTTCTGTAGCATCAAGTATGTTCCTTAATGCTACTGCGGTAGATCCTGATGGGTTTATCACTGAAGTACGCTTTTTTGCGAATAACCAACTCCTTGGCTCTACAAACAAAGGGATGGGTAAACAATACTCTCTCTTTTATGATCCCAACCAAAAAGGTAATTTTGCATTTACTGCAGAGGCCGTTGATAATCTTGGCAATATTGGCCAAGCTATTCCTCTCATCCTTGACGTTGGACAATTGGAAGCAAACCTTCCCACAGGATTTATGCGGCCGCTCTCAGATCAAGAATCAACAATCAGCGTAGGACAAAAAGTTGATTTACAAATAGAGGTTAACTCAGGCCTTCTTGATATAAACCAAGTAAATTTTTATGCTAATGGTATTTTCATAGGGACTCAAGACACTGCTGTTACCGTTGAAACAGGTACTGCAGGAAATGTATCCGTATTCAGTTTCACCTGGTTTCCTGATCTTGCCGGAACTTATGCGATGCAAGCTCGCACAGTACAAATTGATCCTAATGGATTCACTTATGATAATTGGTTTATCACTGACCCAATTACGTTAATTGTCACTGAAGCTTCTACACATCTAGACTTTGTCAGTAGATCTTATAATGATTTTATTGGACAACAAATACTCCCGAACGAAGAAAGTTTGCTCATTGCATCTCTTGATTCTGGGCAAATTTCTCAAAGTCAAGTTATCATAGAAATTTTAGATACCGAAGAATCTCAAACTATTCAAGAGGCACTCATGGCGCGCTTTCTTCTTACTGGCCAGTGGCCATCACGCGATCTTCTCTTTCAGGATACCGAAGTAATTAAAGGCAATGGATTGGAACAGCTGATTAATTTTCTTATCCCAACCTTTCAAATGATATATTTTGATAATGAGGAAATCCCAGATGAGTTTTCCAGTGATGAAGAAATTACCCAGTTTTTTAATGCTATTTTTGAAAATAAGTATGGAGTTGCCCCCAATGCTGAACAAATAGCTACTGCTCTAATCAGAATCCGTTTCTACGGAGCTAAATGGTTTCTCGAACTTTTTGTAACTGACAATGAGGTAACTTCTTTAGGAACTACCACTCGAACAAATATCCTTAGCATTATTGCCCCTCCAAATGATCGCTTACGGGAATTTGCTGATGCTGCTTCTCTTCAAATCAATTTATTAAGGATCATTCCTTCGACGGATGAAGTAAGCAATCTTGCGGAAGTATCTACTTTCGTATCTCAGATTGATATGGTGCTGGCAGATTCTCTCTACACTTCACGTTTTTTTTGTTCCCTCCGCCGCAGCTGCGGCTACTGCAGCTGCAACAGTCGCCCAAAACATCGTCCATCCAAATGGAAATATCTATGATCAGGTATTAATGAGCACTGAGAAAGTAACTGTACAAGCTGACCCTGGACAAATAACTCGTGTTTCTTTTATTGATGAAAATGATGACATTGTGATGGCTGAATTTTCCGGATCAGGTGCGCTCGAGGTTTCAATTGATCCCGTCACGTTCCAGAACGCAGCCCCCCCCCCCGGTTAAATACAATCAACCTGATGTAAATTATGCTAAAGGTCGTGCTAGGTTTAAAATTACTGATGCCAAAAGTGACACCTGGTTTTCTGTCTTTTCTCTTGGTTCACTTAATGTGGTAAATGACACCTTATTAATAGAAGATCAGACTTATGACGGAATCGCTAATGTTGCATCTTTAGAGATTATCGACTCGGAAGAAATGGCTGGCATACTGGCGGGTAATGCAGTCTTCTCTCATAACAAACTAAACGTCGGTATTGCTGCTGGAAATGTTCGTGTCTTAAATCGTGTTATAATAGGGGACATAGACGCAAAGGGAACTGCATTTCCTGTTCTTTCTTTTGATCCCGGATCACAATTCGATCAATTAATTGTCGCTGGAGGCGATTTAGTTCAAACCAACGAAACTGCTATTAATCTTAACTCTAATAACTCCGGGCCCGGTTTTTCTAGGATCATTACCCAGGCAAATTTTAGATCTAATGGTACGCCAATGCTAGCTGCAACGATTGATGCTCAATTTAGTGTCGCTAATCAACCGATAATTATCGCGGTAGAATAAGTTAGGTGTAGAGACACTAATACTTTCTTACATCTTAGGTTAATTTTAACCGCGTTATGATGATAATACGGGGGTTTTATTATTAACACTATTTTAAATGTAGAAATGAGCTCCATAGGAGAAACCTCACTAGGTACTACATTATGTAAACATGATGATCATTCGTCTGTATTGTTTCGTCTCACCCTCACATCCGTCCCAATAAAATTGTAATGAATAAACCACGATTTTACTAAACATCCATACCAAAATTAATCCCTACAATCATTGTAAGAAATGGGACAAAGCAATTCAGTTCATTGGTTATTTTATAATTTCAGGCTATGTTACTTTTCCTTTCACCTTTAAAAAGGAGCCGGTGCAACTCATTGAAATAGGTCTTTATGACTCTCTTTATATCCTCAAGGATAAGATAATTTATCGGGATAAGAATGAGCGTAATACAGGTGGCAAATAGAATACCAAACCCTAAGGATACAGCCATTGGGATAAGAAACTGCGCTTGGGTACTTTTTTCTAATATCAATGGGGAGAGTCCCGCAAAAGTGGTTAATGAAGTTAAAATAATGGGCCGAAACCGGGCGATCCCGGCAGTACGCACAGCATCATCGAGCATCATATTTTCTTTGCGCCGGCTGTTTACGTAATGGACGAGAACAAGGCTATCATTTACAACAACTCCGGTAAGCGCCAACATACCGAAGATACTGAGAATACTTAAGTTTATCCCCATTAATAAATGCCCCAACAGTGCCCCGACAAGGCCGAAGGGTATAACTGACATAACAATAAGTGGTTGTAAATAAGATTTAAAAGGGATGGCCATCATCGCATAAATTGCAAAAATAACAAATATTGCCCCCGAATATAGGCTTCCCAAAGACTCTCGTTGTTCTTTTGCTTCCCCTTCAAAGCTCCAGTTTACACCGGGGTATTGGCTAACGATCTTGGGAAGGAATTGGCTTAAATCTTCCTTGATGCCGGCAAGGTTGGCTTCTTTCTTATTGACGTCGGCCTTTACATTAATTGTTCGATTACGGTTTACACGGCGGATAGACGAAAATCCACGCCCCATTTTTGCCTCTGCCACTGATGAAAAGGGCACCTCTATGCCTTCCGGCGTTCGGATACGCATTGTCTCAAGGTTGGCAAGCGAACGCCGTTCATTTTCAGGGTAGCGAACCATTACCCTGACATCATCTCTTCCCCTAGGTATCCTCTGGGCTTCCTCCCCAAAAAAAGCTTGCCTGACTTGTCGCGCAAGATCAGCCATTGTAAGCCCAAGATGTTCAGCTTCAGGTTTGATTGCCAACTTTATCTCCTGTTTACCATCTTGAAAGGTATTTGTAATATCAAATATACCAGGATACTGTTGGAGGCGTTCCTCAACCAACTTTACAATCTTGGATAAATCTTTAAAACTTGCCCCGGTAAGTTGAATATCAATCGGATCACCTCCACGCCCAATTTCAGCACGAAAACTTAGCTCTTCCGCACCAGGAATAACCCCGATAAGCTTCCTCCATTCAGAAACTAATTGATTACTTGTTACTTCGTTACTGCGTTCTTCAGGAGGGACAATTTGAAAAACCACCTCACCTTTATGGGACTGACCACTAAGACTTCCACCTCTACCACCCCCAAAGGACTCACCTCCAATAGTTGCAAGAACATGTTCAATTACATTCTCTCCCGTCTTAGGATCAACATATTTATTACGAAGTTTTTCTGCTGCTTCTTCTATCTGCCTAACATGATTTGCAGTAATCTCTGCTGGTGTACCTAATGGCATCTCAAGACGGTCAGTTGCTCGTTCACTTTCCACACGTGGGAAATAAGTAAAAAGTATCCTCCCACTCATCACCACACCGAGGGAAAGGATGAACCCTCCGATAAAAATGGATAACGTAAGGTAACGTCGTTTCATTGCCTTTGCTAAGAGTGGTTTATAATATGTAGTGGTCAAATATTCGAATCCCTTGGCAATGTTTCCCTGCCAGCGAGCGAAGTGATTCTTTTGCTTCCGATCAATTCTATTTATCTTTAAATGTTTAAGATGTGCTGGAAGAATAAATTTTGATTCCACAAGTGAAAAAAGTATTACCGGAATAACAATAGCAGGGATTTGAAAAAATATTTTACCGCGATCACCGCCTATCATCAAAAGGGGAGTGAATGCAATTATCGTCGTTAAAATACCAAATACAACGGGGACGGCAACTTCCTGAGTCCCTTTTACTGCAGCTTCAATAGGATCCTGATTAAGCTTTAAATGAGTGAAAATATTTTCTCCAACGACAATGGCATCATCGACTACAATTCCTAGGACAAGAATGAAAGCAAAAAGGCTGACAATATTAATTGTCACATCCATAAACGGCATCAGAGCCATAGCTCCAAGAAAACTCACAGGGATCCCAAGACATACCCAAAACGCTAGGGAAAAACGGAGAAGTAACGTGAGTAAAACAAAGACCAAAACACCTCCCACTATGGCACTATCAGTTAGTGTATTAAGACGACTTTTAACAATTTTTGCCCGATCTTGCCAATAGCTTAGCTTGACCCCAGGTGGTATTCGTGGTTGTGCTTCAGCGATGTATTCTTTTACCGTTTGCGCAAGTTTGATCGCATTTTGATCACCGACTCGTGAAACATCAATCATTACTGCTCGCTTACCGTTAAACCGTGCTAGAAGAGGTGTTTCCTCGAACTCATCGCGAATCGAGGCAACTTCCCCCAAAGTAAGCCGTGTACCATCTTCACGTGTGAGCAAAATGATTTTATCGAAATCTTCCTGTATGTAAGCTTGCCCTTTTGTGCGTATTAAAACTTCTCCCCCCTGGGTTTTTATCACCCCAGCCGGAAGGTCGAGAGAAGAGTTGCGTACTGCACGCGTTATCTGATCAAAACTTAGCCCGTAACGACGCAAAGTATTCTCCGCTACTTCGATCGAGATCTCATAAGGCCGAACTGCTTTGAGTGCAACCTGGGTGATTCCTGGTAGATTAGCAATTTCATCACGAACCTGCTCACCAAAACGTCGCAGATCATGTTCACTCAAATTACCTGAAACTACGACATTAATCACTGGACTCCTGTGTTGGGCGATATTCATAATCGGCCTCTCAGTCTCATCAGGAAAAGTAGAAATAGCATCAATACGATTTTTTATATCATCAAGCAATTCACGTGGATCGTACCCACTATCTACCTCAATCATCACTGAACCCACCCCTTCAGAAGAGGAAGAAACTATTTCCTTGATACCTTCTATATCCTGAATGGCCTCCTCAATACGGATGACCACACCTTCTTCAACTTCAGCAGGTGTAGCACCACGATAAGGCATATTAACAGTAATACGATCCATGGCGAAGTCAGGAAAAACTTCAAGCGGGACCCTGTAGGCGAGGGTGAAGATCCCCGCCATAATTATTGATGCCATGAGTAGATTTGCCGCTACTCCATTACGTGTGAACCAACTGATTATCGCATTCATGTTGAGCTCACTTTTTTGGCTCACTTTCTTTCACTACACTTCGGTCTTTGGCGTTAGGGGTCGATTGATGTGATCGAAATATCGGTGACAGTTTATTGTTGTTAACTTCGGTTAAATTTTTTTTCACTCTATTCAATGCTTTTTTCTTTTTGGACGGACTTTCCCCTAATATATGTGGAATAACTAGCGCTCCTTCAGCTGCATAGGTAAGCGGGGTCAAACAGAGGACCTCCCCAGGGATTAATTGATTGCGAACAACCACATTTTCCATATCACTCCAAACAATTTCTACCTCACGACGTGTGAGCTTATTTCCCTTTTCGATAAGGAGAACTTCACGGCCTTCACGAAGTGAAGATCGAGGAACAATCATTACATTTTCCAGCATTTCCCCAATTATCTCTGCCTCGACAAATTGACCTGCTTTTAAAGGTGGCCGATTTGCAACGCTTCTTCCATAAGGATCGTTTACTTGAGCAACGACAAAAAGCTGACGACTCTTTGTGTCAATCGACCCTTCTGTTCGAACGATAGACCCCTCCCAAGTATGTTTCTGCTCACCAAATGAAGCATGCAGAATCACTTTAGGTCCAGATTCTAAGTTCTTCCTATTTTCTCCGCGGTAAATTTCTGGGAGTTTAACAAAGGCAATTTCAACATCGCTGAGGGGCAACCGTATTTCAGCGTAATCCACAGAGTATATAATTGCCATTATACTCCCAGGGGTTACAAATTGGCCTATATCGACTCGCTTCTCAAGAATCCTCCCCGCATATGGTGCATTTATCTCTGTACGCTCTAAATTACGTTTTGCTTGATCCCGTTTGGCAATAGCTGAGGCGACCGTTGCTCGAGCGTCTGCTAATTGTGGTTGACGTAGTACGAGTGCCCCAGGATCACTTCCATCTCCAAGCTTTCCCCAATCCTCTAGTGCTTGCTCACTCCGTGCCTCCTCTTCTGCACTGATGAGTTCAGCCCGAACCAAGTTAGCTTCAGCCACTATTAATGCAGTAATGTAATCACTTTTATCAATGCGTAGCAGCGTGTCGCCTTTTTCAAAAAACCCCCCCTCACCAAATATTGGTGAGACCCATTCTATTTGTCCTGATACTTGTGGTATAAGAGTGCTTTCTGTCCTTGGTTTAACAGTCCCTTGTGTGTGAACTATGACCGGATAATTCTCTAGCTTAAGTCGTATTCCATCTACATGAGTTGCTACTGGAGGTGGCTTACGACGCTGAGGTTTTTCTTTAGTTACTATAAATATTAACGCAGTCACTACACACACTATTATTACGATAATTGGTAAAAAAGTGTTTATATATTTTAGATTCGCCATATATTGTTTCTCACTTTTCATGCCGTTCATCATTACTCCTCCCCACGATTACCGTCTCTGCCAACTGACCAAAGTCGCCACCAAGAGCAAGATAGAGATTGATCCGGTTCTGCAATCTTTGATTAGATATTTGTAAAAGTTGGCGTTTTGAATCAAAGGCTCGACGCTGTGATTCTAAAACTGTTACAACATCTATTAATCCTTTTTGATACTGATTCCAAGCTAACCTCTCAGCTTCTAAAGCTTCTAAAGCTCCATCGCCTAAGGCTGCCTCTTGTTCTTTTAAATAAACTTCTGCCGCTAGAGTGCTTTCAACCTCACGAAAAGCTTTTAGTACTATCTGCTCGTAATCAGCTAAGGTCTGTGCTCGAATTGCTTGAGATCGATTGATATTTGCTGCAATCCTCCCTCCTTGAATCAAGGGCTGAATCAAATTACCGAAGAGACCCCAAGTTTTGAACTCGGTATTTAATATTTCAGTTAGTTCATTGGTACTGGTCCCCCCACTTGCCGTCAACCGGAGTGCTGGAAGTTTATTTTTTTTTGAAACTTTCACTCTATTGTCAGCCGCCGCAAGCCGGCTTTCTGCCGCGCGTATATCTGGACGTCTTTTCAAGAGTTCAACAGGCAAGCCTGATGGAACGGATTGGACAATGATTGGAAGTTCGCTGGCAAGAACTATTTGATAAGAAGGGTAGTGCCCCATCATAACTTCCAATCTACGGACTTCTTCGTCACGCAAGCGCAAACGTGATTGCAAATTACTTTTTGCAGATGCGACATTATTACGAATTAAACGTACATCTAATGCACGTGTAATACCTTTGCGAAATCGTTCTTCAACAATTTCGAGATTATCTTCAAAGCTTTCTAAGGTGTTTTTTGCAAGCCTAACTTGTAGCTCAGTCTCGACTGCGTTAAACCACGACTTCGCAGTGCGCCCAGCTAGGGATAATCGTGCCGAGCGATAGTCTGACTCTGAGGCTTGAAAATCGGCAACCGAAGCCAGAGCACGATCTTTTAAACGCCCCCAAAGATCTATTTCCCAATTAATATCAAAAGTTATGCCAACTGTTTCAGATTGATTGCTAATAAGGGCAAATCCACTGGTCCCAGTCCTTTTAAGACGGCTGCCACTTACACCTGCAAATATCTGTGGGTAACGGTCGGCTCCGGAAATTATCGTGTTTGCTCGGGATATTTCAAGTTGGGCGGCTACCGCTTTAAGATTATAATTTGTCTCTTATACACATCT
>PNEW01000054.1 GCA_002922725.1 Verrucomicrobia bacterium Opi.OSU.00C
TGCAAGTAAGGGGATAGGCCGTGCCATTGCTTTGGCATGTGCTAAAGAAGGGGCCAATGTAGTTATCACTGGGCGGGTTGATAGAGAACTGGAGTCGCTTCAAGAGGAAATCAATGCTTTGAGTGTCCGTGCATCGCTTATTGTGGCAGATCTTTTTCAACGCGATGGGGTGGATAAAGTCTGGAGCCACTGCGAGGAAAATTTTGATAGAATAGATATTCTTATTAATAATGCCGGGATTGGTAGTAGCGCCAATCCTAAACCCGTTGTGGAATTGGAAGAAACATTTTGGGAGCAGATGCATTTCCTTAACTTAACGGTCCCCTTTCTTCTATCAAAATGTGTTTTACCAAAGATGATAGAATGCCAAAGTGGCCGAATAATAAATATATCATCAATCGCGGGGAAAATTCCCTCTTTGCATGGGGCTTCCTATACGTCGAGTAAGGCTGGATTACTGGGGTTAACTCGGACCCTTGCCTTAGAAACGGTAAAAGAAGGGATTACCGTTAACGCTATTTGTCCGGGACCTGTTCATACGCAGACAAATGATAAACGAATACTCTATGAAGCAGAACGACTTGGTATTACCATTAAAGAAATTGAAGCTACTTCAACTCCTATGGGGCGTCGTCTAAAACCAAGCGAAGTAGCACCACTTGCTATATTTCTCGCTAGTGATGATTCGTCAGGTATTACTGGTCAGGCTTATAATATCGACGGTGGTATTCATATGTCTTAATTTTAACTTTAAATTAGTAGTGAATAAACTTTGCATATTAGTAGGTTTGACTATTGAACGTTGTCTAGGTTGGTGGGTTGAGTCAAAATGGGATTTGATGGTGGCTTTCATCTTAGGTTCTATTTGCAGTTTTAGTGGTGTCTATGTCGTATGGGGTATCAATCGATAGTTTTTTAGCTAGTGTTTAGAATGGACTCGAAGGTCACAAAAAAATGTGTATTAATTTTGACCC
Organism: Verrucomicrobia bacterium Opi.OSU.00C; assembly: GCA_002922725.1. GTDB lineage: Bacteria > Verrucomicrobiota > Verrucomicrobiia > Opitutales > PNEW01 > PNEW01. The sequence goes on from PNEW01000054.1 coordinate 975, forward strand.
AATCCATCCCCTTCTATTTTAAAACTTTTTATTAAAAATAATGTACTCGGTCTTAGTATTAAAAGTTCCCTTACGGAAGGGATTAAAAGAAGAACTTATATGTTTTTGGCAGGGTGTATTTCAAACGAACTATGATGGTATCCATGAGGTTTTTGACGCTAATGAAAAGGGGTATAATCATGACGTTGTCTACCTAGTTCGTAAAAAGCATAAGCTGGGTGGCACATGTCATTTAACGCATTCAATTATGAATCCAGAATTGGGTGGATTGGGGGAAGTTGCGACAGCACCTGAGTTTATGCGTATGGGAATCGCAGGTACAGTATGTAAAGCGGCACGCGATGAATTTTTTAATCATGGGGGGAGGGCCATATTTCTGGGGACCAGTAATCCTGAAGCAGCGCGTGTCTATTATCGTTTGGGTTGGCGTAAGCTTGCTGGGACTAATGTGATGGCCTGTATTGCAAATAGAGATTCTCCCGAAACCTTTCTTGTTGATTACTATCGAAATAATGAATCAGTCACAATAGGGCAAGCATCGCCAAATGACCGTGTTTCAATGATTCCATTGATTGCTACTCCCCATAATTGGCAGTTTCTAGATGCTAACACAGGTTTATATTCAACACGTTACGTTTTATTGGAATCCTGTATGAGCCTTTACCCGCGTTATGAAGGTCTCCTTAAGGGTAATCAGGGTACATGGTTTGGTGCCCGGAGCGACAGTAATAGGCTTGTTGGATTATCTACCGTACGCTTATTAAAAACTGGACAGTGTCAGGTGGATGGATTTATTCATCAAAATTTTACTAGTGACTTAGGTAAATTAGTAAAAAAGGCGTTGAATTGGGGCTTTTCCAAGGGTGCTTCAACTTGTATAGCAAGTTTATCGATCGAAGATTACGACAAACGATTATCTTTTGAAAAATTTGGGTTTAAAGGGGTTGGAATTGGAAAGCCTATTGACATTAACGGACGGGAAATACCTACAATCCAAATGGAAACTGAAATTAGCAGAAATTCTTGATATTTAAATCAACATCTCGAAGATGAAACCAATTTTTTTAAATGACCAATTATCATTGATCGAACTGTGCTATTAAGTTATTAATATTCCTCAATTTTTAAGTGCCAATAGAGTTAATATTCAAATCGTTTAGTTGCTTTTTTGTTACCGCGCTCGGGCTTTCTGTCATCAGGCACTGTCCTTTTTGTGTTTTAGGGAAGGCGATCACATCACGTATACTTGAGGTCCCCGTAATAATTGCAATTAAGCGATCAAAACCAATAGCAATACCCCCGTGAGGGGGTGCTCCGTAATGAAAAGCTTGTAGCATATAACCAAATTGTTGCTTCACTACTTCAGGTGGAATTTTAAGAAAGTCCTCAAATACTTTTTTTTGTAAATCGGGTTGATGGATACGAATGCTCCCACCTCCAATTTCTGAACCATTTAACACAATATCATAATGTTGTCCACGTACTGCACGAGGATCCGAGTCTAATTTTGGGATATCTTCCGTTATTGGTGATGTGAATGGATGATGAGCTGAGACATAGCGTTGCTTTTCTTGATCAAAGAGCATTAGGGGAAAATCAGTAACCCATAAGAAATTGTACTGATCATCGGGTATAGATAATAACCCTCTTTTAACAAGTAATTGTGCTGAATCAAGTCGAACACGGCCAAGGATTTCACAGGCTTGCTCCCAGCTTGCGGCGGCAAAAAAAATAATATCTCCTTCTTCGATCTTCAGTCTTTCTTTGAGGGCAGACTTTTCTTGGTCAGAAAAGAATTTGAGGATTGGCGACTTCCACCCACTTTTTTCAGCTTTTATGAAAGCTAATCCCTTTGCCCCCATTGACTTCGCTGATTCTTCCAAGGTTTTTAGTTCACCTTGGGTAATATCGGCTAAGCCTTTTGCATTTAAAGCTTTTACAACCCCGTTGTTTTTTACAGTGTTAGAAAAGACTTTAAATTCGGAGTTTTTAAAAATATCCGAAAAATCTTCAATCTTAAGATCAAAACGGGTATCAGGTTTATCTACCCCATATTGATTCATTGCATCATGATAAGAAATGTGTGGAAAGGGTAATTCTAAGTTTACATTAATGACGTCTTTCCAAATTCGCTGGAATAACCCTTCGATCAAATTATACATATCCTCCCTATCAATGAAGGACATTTCGATATCTATCTGAGTGAATTCAGGTTGCCGGTCAGACCGTAAATCTTCATCCCGAAAACAGCGAGCCATTTGATAATAGCGTTCTACTCCCGCAACCATGAGCATCTGTTTGTATTGTTGTGGTGATTGAACAAGGGCATAAAATTCCCCCGGATTTAATCGGCTAGGTACGAGAAACTCTCGCGCTCCTTCAGGAGTACTTTTAAACAACTCTGGGGTCTCTATTTCAAGAAACCCATTTTCATCCATATAATCCCGTGCTGATTTTGATGCTTTATGTCGGCTGAGTAATCGATTGAAACTTTGTGGTCGACGAAGATCAAGATAACGGTAAGTCAATCTTAAGTCTTCATTTACTTTATTTGTTTTTTCATCTTCGAGTGGAAACGGGGGGACATCGGAAATATTATGAATAATAAGTGATCGAGCAAACACTTCAATTTCCCCTGTTTTAAGATTTTTATTTATTGTTTCTTCAGATCGTAGTTTTACCTCACCTTTAATTTCAATGACCGACTCAGGCTTCAGTTGTTTTAGGATTTCAGTTGATTCAAAACTAATCGGATCAAATACTATTTGAGTTAGCCCCTCACGATCACGTAAATCTATGAATATTATACCACCATGATCACGCAATGTAGCGATCCAACCAATTAGCACAACTTTGATACCTGCGTTGGCTTTAGTGAGTTGGTTACAATGATTGGTTCTTTTCATTATTTACTAATAAAGAGAATGAAAATGGATTAAACACTAAAAACAGCAATGAAAAATTATTAAAGTTTAAGAGTAGGGTAGTTGTGGTTAATAATGCGAGTGGATATCCGATTGATGAATCGGAATATATATTACTAAATCTTTGCCTACAAGCAACTAATTCTATGTTAACCGGTTAATTCCTTATTTCAAAAGACATAGTAAAGATACCTGAATTGCCTAATTCATCATAGGCTTCTAGGAAGAGACTATGTTTGCCGGAAGCTAGTTTATTAACAACCAGAGTAAAATTCTCGTGAATGGAATCAAATAAACCGTCATTAGGTGAGATCGACTTATGAGTTTTACCATCTAATTGATAAAAAACTTTCCTCAAAATACTATTTTTATCTGTAACGCTGAAATGAAGGTTTATTTCATCACCTTGTATCTCGTACTCTTTAATAAATATTTCAGGAGGTGAATTGTCGATAAGGAACAGCTTGCTTACACTAAATCCGCTTAGTTCTTGGCCAGGTTCATTGTCAGGTGCATCGCTTGCGATGATTTTTAAATGATAGTTTCCTTCATGAAATCCTTTAGTATTAATAGTTGAGAAGGATTCTTCTATTTTTTCATCCAAAGTGATCCAATTTTCATCCCCGTATTTTTTTATAAGAAGAGTATATTCTAAGTTGTCACCGTTGGGATCTATCGCCTTCCAACCTACTGATAATAGGCCTTTTTCACCAAGTTGTTTGAGTTGCTGACGTGGATTACGGTCTTCAATCAATTTATAGGAATCGCCTTCTTCCAAGAATTTTTTCAAATCAATATTTCTATTAGGTGCAGGTGTTTGAATTAGCTCTAAACCTACTGAAAGTAGATGAACGGATTCAAAAAAAGGAGCAGAATTGTGTGATTGATAAAATACACGCATGCGTTTTATTTCATTTTTTGATTTTATCTGTGAGTTTGTTGAGGGGAACGCTATTTCGTATTGCAAATAGCGAGCGTGAGGGCTGATTATCTTCCAGTCCCCGTTATTCTTTTTAGCATCCACCCAAGAATTCCATGTGTCATCGGGATCTTCAGTATTTCCGGTACGCGTGCGAAAAGTAGAAAGTGAAGTAAGGTTGTTACCGGTTGTGGGTAATAGGTTGCCCCATTTTACAATCTGTTTAAAATCTATTACTGGTGATTTATAGAGGCCGGTTTCTGCTACTCCTGACGGCAAACGGTATATTTTAGCGGGATTACTGGATATAGCTATAATTGAATTAGGGTGGATTGGATCAGGGATTAATACTGTCAATTCACCTCCATCGGGTGTTTGTTGTATTAGTGACCACTCGCTTCGATTTTGCACAGAATAAAGTCGTCCTCTATCATTTGTACCGATCAGTAAAGATTGATCCTCATAGGGTATTAAGCTATATATATTAAAGTTATAGGATTCCCAAATAGGTTCAACAAACCCATCACTATCAATCTTGTAGATTCTACTTGAAGCCCCTTTTATCGTGGGTAGTGGAGTATTCGAGTGATTGAAATTACTTTTTTCCTCCATTATCGTAACGGAGTAAGTGGGCATTGGATAATTATATTCCGTTTTGGATAAAGGCTCAATATTTTTGTCAATTAAATCATGGGTGAAGGTGGAAAAAAAAAGGGTTCCATCTTTTTTTGCGATGATATTTTTAATTTCTTGTGCCCCCGAATTATAGAGTGCATAGCCTTTGTTTTTATTCTCGATACGGTAAAGTACACCACCAGGGCTACTTCCTGCTAGTAATTGACCATTTGAATCCCAGGCAAGTTTGGTGAGATGAGTTTGAGGACATCTAAACCATAATTCGGCTTTATCTTCTACTTGGAAACCAGGTGGAATCTTATAAATGTTTGCCGGACTTCCTGTAGCTACGTAAAGGTTCCCGTCATCATCAGAGATGAGATCCCAAATATACTCTTCTTCACTATTGAAGTATATTTCAGGTAAACCTCCTGGTGAAATGCGATAAACACGTCCGCGAGGTGAGGTTCCTACATACAGATTATCTTGAGAATCGATTGTCAAGGCACGCGTTAGGATTTTATCAGGGCTAAAATAATTGCTTACCTCGCCTAGAGGACTGACTTTAAGAATAATGCCATTATTTCCAGTCGATAAGTAAATATAGCCCTGAGAATTTACTACGGCATCCCAAATTATGGGTTCGGGTAGCAAAGAAATCGCCTTTATTCTTGGAGCTAATTGTAATGTCCCTTGGTTATTGAGAGATATGTTTTGAAATTCACCTTTGATGAAATCAAAATATTTTTCATGTACGATAGACTGCGTACGTACACCATAGAGTGAAGTAAACAAAAAGATACCAGAGAATAGGGGAATAAATAAAAATTTCATCGGGAATTATTCGAGTGTAATAGGATAAGCGTATTGGCCTTGAAACTGACTTGAGAGAGGGATGGCTATTTCCCATAATGTCATTGTAGTAATCGATTGACGCGCAATATTATTTGCGGGTGAAGAAAACTGTTCAACTACTGATGGTGGTAAACCATACAGATTTTCTCCTTCCAGCCTTAGGCCTGGCTTATCTTTTAAGAGTTTTAGATAGATCGCCCCACGACTTCTCCCTGCACTTAAATTATCTATAATATCCTGAAAAGATGATACATACCCATCCAATAAATTATCAAAACGTTCAGCCTCTTTTGCATCAGCAATTAATACGGTTAATAAATCACCGGAGCGAAGATTTTTAGGAACCGGAATGGATACTGAATGAAAGGTTGGTTCTTTGTGATAATGGTCGAGGCCCAGAACCAAATCAATTGTACTTCCTGCCCGGATGCGTCTTGATCCTACTCTTACTTCTTTCAGGTAACTTAGCTCCCAGTGATCGCTAATTCCTATCGTTAAATCGATACGATTAACTTTGGGGACCACAAATGCATTGTCATAAAGTTGGCCGATTTTTTTCTGAAATTCTGTCGTCAAGATAAAGGCACCATTTGGACCCGATGCTATCTCGCGGTATTTAATAGGTGTGAATCCGTCAATGTAGATGTAGCCATCAATGGTAAATGTCTGTCTCTCTCCTGCTTCCAGGGTTGAATTTAGTGACTCCATAAGAGCGATGCCTGTTAAAATAGGAGAAAGGGTAGGGTGTTCTAAAAGATTACCTGTGAAATGTCGTTCTATTCCATTCAGATTGCGAGTGTGAATGGATAAGGTAGTAAGGGGTGGCAATGGACCTATTTTCCCTGCTATACTTGTCAATCGATCCTGATAAATTGAACCTAGAAGAGGTCCAGTATTGGAAAGTTTAAAAGATTGAGCAACAGACTGGACAATGGTTATGATCTCTGCACCAGCCATGGGGATATTTGCTGAACCATGTTTCAGAAATGGATGACCAAAGGCTAGGATGGTATCATCTTTTCGATATGTGACGGTTCCTGTTACTGAAATATTAAAATCACCATTCATGAGGACAGCTGATATGGGTGCGCCTGGTTCGAGTTTAAATTTTGAATCTGGAGGGGCATTTCCTATCGGAGCCTGCATAACATGTAATCCTAAATATTCTAATTGAGCTTTAAATACATTTAAAGTTTGCTCTGATACACCAGATACAAAAAGAGGTGTCGGTTGGGGTTGTAAAAGAGACTTAACCAATGCATCAGGTGTATTTTCGTTTTCACTTGTGAACTGCCATTTATTGTATTTATGCTCTGTTTGTTGACGCTTTTTCAAAAAGTTTGATGTTTTAAGTATTGGTCTGTGATTAGGAGTTGGCGGTTCTATGGGAAAAGCATCAATGAGCTCAATCATATCTTCTATCGGAGTAACGAGGATAATAGCCTGTTCCTTTGGCCAGCTATATCCATAAGCGTAAGCCCCAACGAGTTTCTCATTAATATAAACTGGACTACCACTCATGCCGGCAACAGGGCCAATTAGCATATTTCTACTATCAATCGCTTCACAGATGATAACTGATCTTTTTGGCCCAATAAAATTGTGTGCAACATTTAGTACCTTGAGATCGAAATCCTCAATCGTTGTCCCAGAGATAACAGTCTTCCAAATACCCTTCATTCCCGGCTTTACCGCGGTAAGAGGCATGATTTCCGTTTCAGTAGCGCAAAGAAAAACTACCGAGAGTAATAGAATGTTTACACTACACAATAGGTTCCTGAAATACATAAAGGGTTAAAAAGATACTAAGTTCTTAAGAATATTAATTAAACATTAAAGACTCCCATTCTGTTCTCGTCATAATGAGAAATATCTTTCTTTTATATTTTCTTATAAAGACCTATTTAATGATATATCTATACGATGCAATTGGCCGTTATTTTATACGGTTTTGATACTATTTTTTAAATAATATGAAGTGAAATATAATTAGTTAATAACTCGTAGTTTTACTTTGCCCTGGTTTGCAACTGATTCCATGGCCTTCTTTATGGCTTCGGAGTCACCGAGATAGTGATGGTTAACAGGTTTTAATGATTTATCTAATTCATAGACAAGTGGTATTCCAGTAGGGATATTGAGTTTAACGATTTCGTCATCGGGGACCTGATCGAGAAATTTCACAAGTGCACGTAATGTATTACCATGTGCGGAAATAATAACCTTTTTGTTTTCTCTAATCATTGGTGCAATACTGTTGTACCAATAAGGCATGAATCTTTCTACAGTGTCCTTGAGGCATTCACTCAAAGGGAGGTCTTGTTTGGATAAGTCTGTATAGCGTAGATCATGGCCAGGGTAAAAATCGTCTGATTTCTTAAGGGCAGGTGGTGGTATATCATAGCTGCGACGCCAGGTTAAAACCTGTTCCTCACCAAATTTTTCTGCGGTTTGTCCTTTGTTTAATCCCTGTAATGCTCCGTAATGTCTTTCGTTAAGTCGCCAAGAGCGTATAACAGGGATCCACATAAGATCCATTTCATCTAAGACTAACCAGAGTGTCCGAATCGCACGTTTAAGGACAGATGTAAAAGCAAGATCAAATACATAACCCTCTTCTTTTAGTAATTTTCCTGCCTTTTTAGCTTCACTTATACCTTGTTCTGACAAATCTACATCAGCCCATCCACTGAATAGATTCTCTTTATTCCAAATGCTTTCACCATGCCTTAATAATACGAGTTTACTCATTTCATCTCCTTGTTTATCGATTTTATAAAATTAAATTAATTTTATATTTATATATAACTCATAATTGTAAATGTTGCATAAATACCGAGTAGTATAAATCCGAATGGCCGACTTAATTTATCTTTGGAAAAAGTGATTCCGATTCGAAATGTAATAAGAATTATAAGCATTGCGGGAAAGAGAATCTGGAAGAAATGCGGAGGAGCTGAAAGTCCACCCAATGTAACCGCAGAGGCAGAGCCAGCGACAAAAAGTATGTTAAGGATATCTGCACCGATTATATTTCCTATTGCTAATTCTCCGTGGCCTTTAGTTACAGCAGTAAGACAGGTTATCAATTCAGGGAGTGAAGTTCCAAAAGCTACTACTGTAGCAGCGATGATACTGTCGGGGACATGGAGGCGGACTGCTGTTTCCGTAACCGCGGGAATTAAAATACGTGAAGAAATAACAATGGTCACGATAGAAAAGAATACTTTGAATAGTGTATAAGTTGTGCTAGATGAACCTCTATTTCCATTTTCTTCGTTGGCAGTGGTTTCTTCGTTGTCTGTTTTTACGCATTTCAGTGTCCACCAGAGGTAAATAATCAGTAAAAAAAGAAAAACAAACCCTATATACTGGGGCAAACTACCACCCTCTAAAAAGGTTTTATTCAGATTCCTATAAGGAATGCATGCAAGTACAAGAAGAATACCAGCACCTAATTGAATCCATCCCTGCCGATTGACGATTTTTTTATTAAGTGGAGGTGGTGACAAGACAGTAGCTAAACCAAGGATTAATCCTGTATCACATATAATCGATCCCACAGCATTACCTAAGGCAAGTTCAGGGTTCCCAGTTATTGCTGCAAATACAGAAACAGATGCTTCTGGTAATGTGGTGCCGATACTTATGATTGTTGCACCGATTAAAATTTTAGGTATGCCACAACGGAGAGAAAGTGTAACCGCTTCCTCAACTAGTTTACTGGCTCCCCATGCAAGTGTGTAGATGAATATTGCGATAATGGCGAAAAGAAGAGGCAAAGATTGTGCCTCCATTAATTGATGAAGCAGGTTTTCCATTAAAATTTAATAAATAGACTATTGAATTTAATCTTAAAGTACATACATGGGCTAAGTAAATTAATCAAAATAAAATTTGATTATATCAAATTGAATTTTATTTAATCTTTGTGTTTTTATTTATAATTCCTTTTATTTGAATAACTTAATATTATTTTTATCCTAAGTTTTTTACTAGTATGCACTGCAAAATTGAAGCCACCACAGCTAATCCTATTCATAGGTTACGCGAAGAAGGATGGTGTATAGTGGAAGGAGTGATTCCTGAGGCGGAGTGTGAAAAAATAAGGCAGGGTATTTATGATGTGGCAAAGGCTAATCGTAAAAACTATGCCATCGAAGGACTTACTTTCCTGCCTGCTTTTATCAATTATAATCAATCCTACGCAAAGTACATCGCGGATCCTAATGTATTAGACATTGTTAAAGGAATATTTGGACCCCACCCTCGTGTATCCTATACTTCTGCACTTATAAATGAACCCGGCAATAAAAGAGGGGCATGGCATGCAGACTGGCCGTTTAATCAACAAAAAGCCGGTCATATCCCGAGTCCATACCCTTTGGATGTCATTTTCCATTTAACCACCCTCTGGATGATTTCCCCCTTTACGATTGAAAATGGAGGCACTCTTATTATCCCTAAGAGTCACTTAAAACCCACAAATCCAACCTGTAAACCGGAAGAAGATTGGACTCAGCCTCTCGACGGTGAAATGAACGCGACTGGCCCAAGTGGAAGTGTGTTGATATTAGATAGTCGGATGTGGCATGCAACAGCAAAAAATAGTTCTGACACACCTAGGGTAGGGCTTGCGATTCGTTACGCGCCCTGGTGGCTGAATCTGGATATATTGATGCCTGGTTCGGAAGAGCGTAAAATGATGGTGGATAAACCCGGTTTGTCTGAAAATGAAGTGCCTCGGTTAAAACACGAAGTCTACAATAATTTGACTAAAGAAACAAAACCTCTCTTTCACCATTGGTTACATACGCGTTAAGATATAAGACGATGAGTTAAGATTAAGGGTTGAATAATCCCTAAAGTCATATCTAGATTAATTTAATGAGTGATTTTGACTTAAGTTATGACTATAATCTAGGTTACGATTATATAAATTCATTTGTCTATTGGTCGAGCTATGAGGATGACCATACCCCGCGTTGTGCGTTACATGCTAGTTGTAAGGTTCGCGGTAGAGGGGAAGAGTTTAGAGAATATTTTTTGAGTCATCCTTGTGCGGGTGAAAAAATGTATGCAGAAACGCAATTAATTTTGCTACCAACTTCTGAGTTCCACGTTGTTTTTAGTGATGAAGGTCAGTTTATGTTTGTTAAATCTTTCGAAGAAAAGCCTGGGTTCGAACGTATGGCTTATCGTCAGGGAGATGTCGTAAAAAGGAAAAACTTACAGATGAAAGGAGTTATTGATATCCTGGAAAGTGACTTGAGATATTTTGTTGAAGTTGCAGAAATGACTACCTATAAGGAAGTCCATGACGCGATGGTTGGTAATAAGCCTATTCTAGGGAGAACACGTTATCTTGCGAAAAAGGGTGATGAAGAAATCGAAGTAGTAGCTGAATATCCCGTAACGGTTATGAATACGAGGCATACTCATGATACTTGGCAGGTCGATACTGGGCCTATTTTGCTGCCTGACTTTTCAATTGAGCATGAACTCGAAGTTGCACTTTTTCGTCAGGCATACATTGCATATAATAGTTGGAATTATGCTGAATATGCGATGCGATTGCCTACAGAGGTTAAAGGTGTAAATCATCCAGTCCTCTATTATGAAAGTTGTGGACCTCCAGGTGCGGAAATTCGTAATCAGTTGTTCGCCGTAAAAGTTATTTAGCTATTACAGGCAGGAAAGCCGGATGACCAGATTCATGCCTTAATCACTTTACCAGCTTTGATTGCTTTGGCCGATACCCACATTCTTTTTACCTGTCCACTTGCCAACCTCACTCTAATTTTCTGCAAATTTGGCCGAAAGGTGCTGGTATTCTTCTTGTACTTGCATGCATTCCTTATAGGAATCTGAATAAAACCTTTTTAG
>PNEW01000055.1 GCA_002922725.1 Verrucomicrobia bacterium Opi.OSU.00C
GAACTCGACCGTAAATCTTTATCTGAAATTGCAATCCATGACGAACCAACCTTTAAGATTTTAGTAGAAAAATCCATGGAAGCAAATAAAGCGGCCTAAAACTTGGAAATGCTCATCTGACTTCTTGACCAAAACATTGGTATTTGGTCGAACGAAGATTGTAGTTCCATGGGAAATTAAGTCATTTTGCTAAGAGGTGATGGAAGCTAAGCTAAACATTATTTTGGAAGAGGCACAGGAAAGTCTCAAAAATATTAGCAGTAGAGCTGAATATGAGACTTTCAAAGCGCGTCTAATGGGTCCACGAGGCAGTTTTACTGAATGTGGGAAAGGAATTGGCAAGTTGCCTAAGCATGAGAGACCAATTATAGGTAAGCATATCAATATAATTAAAAAGGAACTAGAACTCATTTTTAAGCAAACACTCGAACGAATTCAGGGTATTGAATTGAATCAGAGCCTGGGCACAGGCATTGACCCCACACTTCCAAGTCCTGACATTAGTTCGGGAACTCATCATATCCTGAGCCAAGTGCGAAGAGAGATATGTAGTATATTCCACAAAGTGGGGTTCACTGTGGCTGAAGGCCCTGAGGTAGAGACTGAATTTTACTGTTTTGATGCTTTAAACACTCCTCCTGATCATCCCGCGCGAGATGCTCAGGATACCTACTATTTGCCCCAATCATTCAAATCAGGAAATCTCAGTAGGCGAGAAGATGAACGATATGTTCTGCGTACTCATACATCAACGGTTCAGGTGCGGACATTACTTGCGGAAAATCCACCATTACGTATAATATCTCCAGGTAGGTGCTTCAGGCGTGATACTATGGATGCAACACACTGCGCTAATTTTGCACAAATCGAGGGTCTTTATGTAGATAAAAATGTTACTGTTAAAGATCTAAAAGCGATTCTTGATTATTTCAGCCGGGCTCTTTTAGGGGAAAAAGCACGAACGCGCTTTCGACCCCATTTTTTCCCCTATACTGAACCAAGTTTTGAAGTCGATTTTTATTCGGCTCATTTGGAAAAAGTCGGTACTGAATGGATAGAAGTTATGGGATGTGGTATGATTGATCCATCCCTATTTGAAGCAGTTGAATATAACCCAAAAGAGTGGACAGGCTACGCTTTTGGTATGGGATTAGAACGTATTGCAATGATCCTTTATGGGGTGGACGATGTACGTTACTTTTACCAAAATGACTTACGTTTTCTCAAGCAATTCTTATAAAGAAACGATGTTCTTACATAATATTAAATGGATTAATGACTTATTGTTACTCTAACTACTATAGGATGTGAAAATCAGTCATCAATGGCTTACGCGTTATTTGGGATTAAATAAATCTTCTCGTGATATAGAAGATGCACTTACTCTGATTGGATTTGAAGTTGAAGGTATTGAGAAGCTGGGATTGCAACATTTGAAAAACGTAAAGGTTGGTGAAGTTGTCAGTATTAATTTACACCCTCAAGCGGATCGGCTAACTGTATGTGAAGTGAACGTAGGTGGTAAGGATGGAAATCGTCAGATTGTTTGTGGCGCAAAAAATTTTAAAATTGGCGACCGAGTTGCAGTTGCTCTACCTGGAGCAGAATTACCAGGTGGTATTAAAATTAAAAAATCAAAATTGCGTGGAATAACCTCTAAGGGCATGATGTGTAGTCCAAAAGAATTAGGCTTAAGTGATGATCATGAAGGACTGCATATTCTCGATGCACATTTTGAAATTGGACTATCAATAAACGAAGTTTTGCCACAGGGTGATCTCGTTTTCGATATTGAAGTAACACCGAATCGACCTGACTGTCTAAGCTACATAGGTATAGCGCGAGAATTAGGAGCCTATTTTAATCAAGATTTTTCCTATCCAAAAGTAAATATTGGTTTTAATGAAGATGGACCAGTTAATAATTTAATTAAGGCCGTGCAGGTTGATACGAAGGAGAACTGTCCACATTATCGAGCCTATCCAATAGAGGGGATAAAAATCGCTCCAAGTCCGGATTGGTTACAACTTCTGCTTAAATCAGTCGGATTGAGACCTATAAATAATATTGTTGATATAACTAATTTCGTTTTGCACGAACTCGGGCATCCCTTGCACGCTTTTGATGCAAAAAAAATTCGAGGACAGGAATTGAAAGTACGTCTAGCTCTTAAAGGCGAAAAAATTATTACTCTTGATGGGAAAGATCGAGAATTGGAGCCGGATATGGTAGTCATTGCTGACAAAGAAAGGGCACTTGTTATTGGCGGCATTATGGGAAGTATAGATGCCGAAGTGGATGAGAAGACGACTGATGTGGTCCTTGAAGCCGCGTACTTTGATCCAATAAATATCCGACGTACATCGCGAGCGCTCGGGCTTACCACGGATAGCTCGTATCGTTATGAACGTGGAGTGGACCCTTGTGGCGCTGAAAATGCCGCGTTAAGAGCGATTAGCATGATTCAAGAAATTGCGGGTGGTGAATTAATCAGTGAGCCTTACGTTGCCGGAGGCCCGGTAATAATTGAGAGAAAAATTGAATTAACTCCCGAATTTGTTCACAGGTCACTTGGCTTCAATGTTGAAAGTAAAATTATAAAAGAGACTTTCGGAAAGTTAAAACTTAATGTAGATACTTATGAGACCGAAGATGGAAATGAAAAATGGGTAGTCGAGATACCTAGCTTTCGTTTAGATTTAGAACGTCCTATTGATTTGGTGGAGGAGATACTGCGTATATATGGTACGGATAAAATCCCTGTGGCTACAGTAATGACACCAGGTCTATTGCGAGAGGATGATTTGGTGAGTGTTTTTTTAAACAAGGCTTCCGATTACCTCGTAGGTCAGGAATTTAATGAATGTTCAAATTACAGTACTCGAAATGAAAAAGAATTACTATATTGGTATTCAAATACCGATGTTTGTAATCTGGGTTTAGATAATCCGCTTACAAGTGACCAAAGCCATTTGCGTAATTCTTTGATCCCGGGATTACTTGATAGTTTGAAACTTAATCAATCACGTGGGAATAATCCAATGCAGTTATTTGAGTGTGGTCGAGTATTCAAAGAAAGAGAAGGACGAGTATGGGAATTGATATCCGTAGCTTTTATTATTATGCAAACACCGAATTCAGAGATATGGCTTGTTCGCGAAGAGCCCGATTTTCATAAGGCACAAAAGAATACCACTAGAATTCTAGAGTTTGCTGGAATTAATTTGTCTGAAGAAGAATTTACTCCAATTGAGAAAAGGAAAGCATGGCAAACTGGCCATGCTGCCGAAACAGGTGATTTTCTTAATGGTTATGAAATCGAAGTTGGACTCGTTAGTCTTTCAATGTTAAAAAATTGGGGTATTGTGGGTAATATCCTCGCCGGTGACATTTATCTTCAACCTGAATTTTTAAAACGAGATAGAGGACGGCCACATTATCTTGCCTTTAGCCAATTTCCACCAACGACAAAGGATCTTGCAATCCTTGTCGACAGCAACGTACTTGCAGGAAAGGTAAAATTAGATCTAGAAAAAATTGCCCATGCTTGTATTAATGATGAATTCGAATTAGAATCAGTATCTGTTTTCGACTTGTACGAAGGGAGAGAACTTCCTAAGGATAAAAAAAGCCTCGCTTTTTCCCTGGTCTTTCGCTCACTCGAGCGTACGTTGACTGATTTGGAGGTAAATCGGATTTTTGGAGAAATTCAAAAGAATATTTCTGAACACACTGATTACGAGGTTAGGTCATAAATGAAAAGAGGCTCAGCGATTTTACCTTATTTAATTTGTTTGATCTTGCTTTTAAAAGCTTAGTCATCAAAACCCAATGATATGACAAATACTTCCAGTATAGATATTGAATATGTGGCCAATCTCGCACGTTTGGATTTAACTGAAAATGAAAAGAAGAAGTTTTCAGCTCAGTTGGAAGAAGTGCTAAAATATTTCGAGCGAATCAATGAAGTTGATGTTACTGATGTAGAACCAATGGCCCATGCATTTCCCGTATTTAATGTTTGGGATGAGGATAGGGCTGAAGAAGGTTTTACTGTTGAAGAGGCATTAAAAAATGCACCTGCTAAACGTGATGACCAAATCGTTGTACCAAAAGTAGTTGAATGATTCCTTGATGTACAATCCCGAAATTTCTAAATATCACTTTTAATTTATCTCGGATTCTTAGTAAAGAGATGTCTGATCTATTTTATAAAACTGCTGGGGAGTTAAGTGGTCTTTTGGTAAAAAGGGAGATTTCCTCTTGGGATTTAACTCAAGCCGTTATCGAACGTACTAAAGCGGTTGAAACAAAAGTAAACGCCTTTCTAAGTTATAATGAAGCGGCTGCCTTGAAACAGGCAAAAAATAGTGATGAACGTATTGCCCGTGGAGAATCGCGCGGACCACTTGAAGGTATACCTGTAGGGCTTAAAGATATTATTGCTGTTAATGGAGAACAGCTTTCCTGTGGAAGTAAAATTCTTGAAAAATTTAATTCTCCCTATGATGCAACGTCTGCTATTAATTTGAAAAATGCCGGGGCGGTTTTATGGGGACGGTTAAATATGGATGAATTCGCGATGGGGTCTTCCACGGAGAACTCAGCCTATCAAGTCACATCAAATCCTTGGGATATAGAAAGGATTCCGGGTGGTAGTAGTGGTGGCAGTGCTGCCAGTGTAGCAGCTGGTGAAGCAATACTTTCTATTGGTAGTGATACGGGTGGATCTATTCGACAGCCTGCATCCTTCTGTGGCGTTGTAGGATTGAAACCAACTTATGGACTCATTTCACGGTATGGTTTAGTTGCCTATGCTTCTTCGCTTGATCAGATTGGTCCGTTCGCCCGCTCTGTCGAAGATGTGGCGATACTTCTCCAAGCTATTGCGAGTCATGATCGACTTGATTCAACGTCTATCAAGGTAGATATACCCGATTATCGTACTGTATTGAAACAAGAGGACAGAAGATGGAAGTTGGGAGTACCTACTGAATATTTTAGTGACGGCCTTGATAAAGAGGTTGGTGTAGCAATTGAAAATGCGATAAAATTTTTCGAAAATAATGGTTGCGAAATTGTCAATGTCTCTTTGCCCCATACAGAACTTGCAGTTCCTGTGTATTATATAATTGCGACTGCTGAAGCTTCATCAAATCTTGCCCGCTATGATGGTATTCGTTATTCCCATAGAAGTGATAGAGCTATTGATTCGATCGATCTTTATTTTAAGTCACGAGCTGAGGGTTTTGGTGAAGAGGTTAAACGCCGGATCATTCTTGGGACTTATGTTTTAAGCAGCGGTTACTATGATGCTTATTACTTGAGAGCTCAAAAAGTGCGTACTCTTATCCGTCAAGATTTTATAAAATCCTTTGAAAAAGTAGATGCCCTTCTTACTCCAACATCCCCTACTGTTGCATTTAAAATAGGTGAGCGTTCTGAAGACCCTTTATCCATGTATTTGAGTGACATATACACAATTTCCCTGAATCTCGCAGGGTTACCAGGTATTTCGGTTCCCTGTGGATTCAATTCAGATAAAATGCCAATAGGTCTACAAGTCATCGGTAAACCTTATTGTGAAGCTGAGATCCTTGCAATTGCACACAAGTTCGAACGCAGCCACGATTTTTATAAAGAACACCCAAAACTTTAATATTATTACTTTAAAATTAAAAGATAATGAAGTATGAAGCGGTAATTGGACTCGAAGTTCACGTCCAGTTGAATACAAAATCAAAGATGTTTACCCGAGTTGCCTATAATTATGCAGCCCCTCCCAACTCCTTAACCAATCCAGTGATAATGGGATTGCCAGGTACTTTGCCCGTCATGAATAAAGGGGCAATTGAAAAGACTATTACTGTTGGATTGATATTTAATTGTGAAATAGCCAAAATCAGCAAATGGGATAGAAAGAATTATTTTTATCCTGACATGCCAAAGAATTATCAGATTTCACAATACGATCAACCACTGTGTATGGGGGGAGAAGTAGAGATTGAGTTGCCAGGACCTTCGCGAAATATTATGGGGAAACACCGTAAGGTCCAACTTACCCGAATACACTTGGAAGAGGATACGGGTAAATCAACTCATCACACATTAGATAGTACTTTAGATTTTAACCGATCAGGGACACCACTTATCGAGATAGTGTCCGAACCTGACTTGTATAGTGGAGAAGAGGCCTTTGCCTATTTAACTGCTTTGCGTACCAATTTAATGTATATTGATATATCAGATTGTGACATGGAAAAAGGTCAGATGCGTTGCGATGTAAATATTAGTGTTCGTGAGGTTGGAGTGACAGAACTCGGAGTTAAGGTTGAATTAAAAAATTTGAATACTATTTCCGGGGTTCGCAACGGTATTGAATTTGAAATTGAACGTCAGATTAAGGTCCTTGAAAATAATGAAAAAATTGTTCAAGAGACGCGATTATGGAATGCAGAGCGTGGAATAACTGTTTCAATGCGCTCAAAAGAGCAAGCTCATGATTATCGTTATTTTCCAGATCCCGATCTTATGCCAGTAAAAATTAAAAAGGAGACAATTAAACGGCTGAGTAATCAACTCCCAGAAATGCCTTTTGATAAACAACGCCGCTTTTTAGAAGATTATGATCTACCTTATACGATAACATCAGTCATATGTCCTGATAAATCGTTGAGCGATTTTTTTGAAGCGACGGTTTCACTATATAACAAACCACAACCGATCGCTAATCTTATAGCCAACGACTTATTGCGTGAACTTTCATCAGCGGGGACAGGAGGACCTCTTCCTCTAAGCGAATGTAAAATTGATCCTCAACATATTGCTAGTCTTGCACGTATGGTTGATGAGGGGGTGATTTCCAAGCAAGTCGCTCAAGATATTTTTATTGAAATTTTTTCAACTGGCGATGTACCAGAAAAGGTGATTGAAGAAAAAGGTCTCAAACAATCAAGTAACACTACAGAACTGGAAGTAGTATGCAGAGATATAATAGATAACAACCCTAAACCTGCCGAAGAATTCAAGGCTGGGAAAAAGAATGCCATCAATGCCTTAAAGGGGCAGGTGATGAAGGCTACAAAAGGAAAAGCAAATCCTAAAATTATTGATGAAATATTGAGAAAATTAATGGTGGAATAGAATTAAATTTATGATCTTTATCCTTTTAACTTTTTAAAAATAGGTTATTTTCGTAATAAAATGGGATTTAAAATACCTAAAAATCTAGGTTCATTTGCCCTTTTCTTGGGGATCTTTGCGTGGATGTTGCTAATCCTTTCTGTTGTTTTTGGACATAAAGATCCCAATGCCTGGGCAATTGCTTCAATTGCTGCTTCAGGTTCCTTTGCGTTTGTGGGAGCACTTACAAGTATGGTTGTTATACCACCTTATCCGGATAAAATTAAAAATTGGCTTGGTCTACTCTTATGCCTCGCTTGGCTCGGCTATTTTACGGGAAAATTTATCCTGTAATAGTATTAATCGGGTTAGCAAATTTCAATGAATTTAGTCGGTTGATATGAGTTTAAAGTTGGGGCTGAAGATATAAGGGTAAATAATGTTCTTTTAAATAAGTAATCAGGTACTTCGGGGAGAGATCATCACCTGATACCATTTTAGTCAAAGTAAGGGTATCGTATTGTTTCCCATAACGGTATATTTTTTTCTTCAACCAATTAAGCAACTGAGAAAAATCACCTCTTCTAAAATCTTTTTCAAGGTCGGGTATTTCCCTCAACGCAGAATACCAAAATTGAGCAGCTAGCATATTGCCGAGACAGTAGCTTGGGAAATACCCGAAACTACCTGATGACCAATGAATATCTTGTAGCACCCCTTCATTATCATTTTTTGGCTTCAATCCGATAATATCCAACGATAATCGATTCCATTCTGAAGGTAAATCTTTTACGTTCAGTTCTCCGGCAATTAATCTTTTTTCTAATTCAAATCTCAAGATAATATGAAGGTTATAAGTTACTTCGTCTGAATTTACGCGAATGGGATTCAAAGTGACCTCATTAATTGCGAGGTAAAATTCTTTTTCTGAAATTCCGCTCAGCTGATTAATAAATAGTAAACGATATTTATCTTCCCAGTAGTCCCAAAAAGCCTTGCTTCGCGCCACTTGGTTTTCCCAAAGACGACTTTGCGACTCGTGCACCGCCATCCCCACAGCTTCCCCCAACGCAGTTCCAAGGTGTTCTAATGGCAAACCCTGTTCATATAATCCATGTCCTGTTTCGTGAATAGAACTATAAAGTGAATCTAATGGGTTATTGATATTAAAGCGTGTGGTCATACGTGTATCGCTACCATCACCTCCACAAAATGGATGCTGTGCCTGGTCAATTCGACCTCGATTATAATCAAATCCAATCGTGGTTGTTACCTCGCGAAGAAAAGACTCCTGCAAGTTCACAGGAAAACACTTGAATATAGAAGTGTCTGCCTTAACTGGCGAATCTAGAATTTTTCTTACTAATGGGATCAGATCTTTTTTAAGCTCATCGAAAAGGTCATTAATGATTTCTGTGTTTAGGGCAGGATCATGTTTATCAATATGGAAATCATAGGCATTTTTACGATCATAGCCAAGATATTGAGACTCTTCTATGGAAAGTTCTATTTGTTCTTTTAAAAAAGGAGAAAAGAGAGAAAAATTATTTTTTGCGCGGGCATCGGCCCAAGCATGATAAGCCTGACTATCTAGAACAGATTTTCGGGTGACAAATTCAGCTGGTAATTTAATAGCGCGATCATATTTGCGTCGAACTTCTCGTATTACAGTCAGCTTTTGATCGCTCAACGTATCTGTTATGGCTTCAAGATCATTCAGCCATTGTCCAATTTGAGGATGAGTAAATTCACGATGAATAATGTCTGCTAGTACTGCACTTTGTTGAGCACGCTGTTCAGCACTTCCTTTAGGTAAATTCACTTGTTCATCCCAACCAAGCAGACTCAAGGAACAGTTTAAATAATGCAGGCGTTTTAATTCGTCTATGAGTCTATTGTATAACAAATTATCAGTCACCATCTGAATAATTTAAGTATTTATTACAACTATTCCCATATTTTACCAATTTCTTCTGCCAAAACCCATCCAATTTCTCCTTGGGCAGTTTTTAAAAAAAAGTATTTTTGATGAGTACGTTCCAAGGATGCTAGTTCTCCTGCTTGGAGGTACGCATTTGATGGGCTAATATCTGTGGGTGCAACCCTCAGGGTTGTATCATTATTGAGAATAACGACCTCATTTTTTTTGTTTTGGTAGTCGTACATTACCACCACTGCACTTAAAATCAGTATTAAAGACAACAGCATTCCTGTTGAAGTAATTACATTACTGGTTACAAAAAGACGGGGTAGGGTAATAAGAGCAATAAATATCCAAAAACTGACAGCACCTATCCAGCACCAAGTGCTTAATGAGAGGGCTTTAGTAAATTTTGAAACTAACCCGTATTTAGGAAGAGCTAAATTTGAATTTTCTCTTACAAATTTCAAATTCGCTTGAGCTTCGAGGTGTCCCGGGTTAAGTGCGAGCGCTTTTTCATAATGAAGAATGGCTTTCCCTACTTTATTGATTTGGTACCACGCATTGCCAATATTAAAATGGAGTGCGGCGGATTGCGACAATTTTAAACAATTCTCATAATGGATTATAGCCATTTCATATTTACCTAGGCTATATTTCTCGTTGCCCTGATTAAAAAAAGAGTCTTTTTCACCACTAAAAACACATTGATACGGCCATATCATTACTATACTAAGGTAAATCCATGCAATATGTATTATACTTTTTGGGGATATCATTTCAAGTCCTCAATATTGTTTAGGAGTTTACTCAAGGCCTTTTCCCATTTTGAAAGTGGTTCTGATTCTGAAATGCCATCAGCAAACTTTATCGCATCAGCGGCATTAAAAAATTGCCGAATGGTGTGATGTAGTTCATCTGGCGCATTATGTTCAGTCAAATAGCTTTCGATTTCAGTGAGGGTGAGTGATTCCGAACGATGGGGAAAATGCCTTCCTACGCATTCTTGAAGAGCTCTCTGTGCACTTTTAAAGAAGTCATGATTATCATTTTTTGAAGCAGCTTTTCTTGCCTTAGCTAACCATTTACGAACGGATTTATTGCCACTTACTCTGCGCGCAAAAATTTCATCGCTTTGGAATCGGAGCTGCCGGCGACGTATGAGTGCAACTAAACTAATTAAAATAATAGGTAAAATTTGGCTTATCAAAAAAACTGGTTTTTTAAATATAGGAGTGATGTCGTTGAACCATTTTCCTGGTAACAACTGAATAGGTAGCAATGTGGGAGGTGATTTTACTTCAACAGTATTTTCAGTCTCTTTCGCGATAATCATGGGGGTTGATGATGGACTTTGGGTGCTGGGAGGTAGTACCTTAATAGGTATAGATTGAGTACTTAGGTCTGTGTAATTACCTAGTTTGGGATCAAAATAGTTAAATACCATTGGAGGAATCGAGGTCAATTTTTCTGATTGAGGAATAATGATGTACTCAAAGGATTTTTCTCCACGATAACCGATATCATCCGTTGGGGTAAATTCAGTTTTAGGAGGATAGAGTTTAAAATTTTCTTTTTCTGTTAGTAAAGGTGCAGAAATGCGGTCAAAATTACCTTCACCACTGGTGATCAGGGTTAAAGTTATGGGTTCTCCGGCTTCCACTGTAGTTAATGGTAGGCTGGTTTTTAGTTTAAAAACCCCAATAGCTCCAGAGAAGTTGTTCGGTTTACCTTCTAACGGTAGGCCCAAAATATCTATGGAAATATCTTTAGAGAATAAGGTGATATTTTCAAATTTACCGCGATTAAATAATGAATTAGTGTTAAAAAATGAGTCATTGAACAGAGTATCAAACGGGCTTCGGCGACTACGTTTTTCGGGTAGTACCACAGCTAATTCGATTTTATAACTTAAAACTTCCCTCCCGGCTTTAAGTGCCGTAAGTGTAAGCGGCCAACTAAATAAGCGATAAATTTGGCCCTTTATTGTTTCTTGAGAGCTATAAGGTTCCTTTCTTAATTCACTTTGTGTGAAAGCATCACCCTTTTTTTCGGGGTAGGCGCGCATCCGTGCCTGGATGTCCTGACGAAGATATAATTTCAAATAACAAGGAATACTTTCTCCAATATAAAAATTATTTTTTGGCATATCTAGTTTCAAAAACATTGAATTCTCAAATTCTTTACCTTGTGGTACCACTTCCAATTTTGCCGTAGGAACTTTATAATTAAGTCCTTTTATATTAACCTCCCAAGCTTCGAGGATGAATTTTCCCTCACGCTCTGCTTGAACATTAAAGGAGTAAGTAATACTGATCGTTTGGGTTCCTTGAATAAGTTTAAACTTACTAGAGACGGATGGATTATTAGAGATCTTTAACCCATCGACATTATGAAGTTTACCCCTGATCGTCTCTTTTGAAACATCTTGGGTGCCGTAAATTGTAATTTCGTAACTAGAGCTCTGCCCTAAATGAATGACCGGGGGACTGAATTGGCTATAGACAACAGCATTTTGAGCCAATAATGGTGAAAAAAAGGCACAGGCCCATAAGGTAATGAATAGGCCAATGAAGTTTAGGAAATGTGAAATAAGCTTCATCACCAGTCCTTTAACATTCCCCCGGATCTGATTAAAAGGTCCTCGTCTTTTTCAAGATTGGCAGCCGGTAATTTTTTTTCTCCGTCTTTCAATGTATCAAGGAGCTGACGCGCTTCTTCACGTGTCATTTTACCTGGTACTCGTTGCTCTTGTAATGGGTTTTGTTGGGGGTCATTCTCAAGGTTATTTTTGGCGCTTTGATTTTGATTGTTATCCTCTAAATCTGTCTCTTGTTGTTCAGGTTTACTTCCTGCGTTCTGATCTTTATTTTGGGCCTGATTTTGGTTGCTGTCGCCACGATCGTTTTGTTGTTGGTCTTGTTGTTGGTCTTGTTGTTGGTCTTGTTGTTGGTCTTGTTGTTGGTCTTGTTGTTGTCTCTTATACACATCT
>PNEW01000056.1 GCA_002922725.1 Verrucomicrobia bacterium Opi.OSU.00C
AGATGTGTATAAGAGACATCCCGTAGAGTGTCTGGTTGCCGAGAAAGTTCATCTGCCCGAAGTGGGGTTGGAACAGGTGTTGATTAAAATGTTGGCTGCATCGATCAATCCCTCGGATTTCGGCATTATAATGGGAAACTATGGCCTAAAGAAAGAACTACCCACAATAGCCGGACGTGAAGGCGTCGGTGAAATCATCGAGGTCGGGAAAAACGTGAGGCATCTAAAACCCGGGCAATGGGTGCAATTCCCTGATGATCTCGGTACCTGGCAAGAATCCTGCGTAGCCGATGCTGAGGATTTGAAAGTTTTGCCCGAAGGTCTATCTCTCGAGAATGCTGCAACCCTGTTTATCAATCCACCGACCGCATGGCGGTTACTTCATGATTTTGCCGAATTTAAAAGTGGCGATTGGATAGTTCAAAACGCAGCTAACTCCGCAGTGGGAATCTTTGTTATTCAACTCGCACAAAAATTAGGTCTAAAGACACTAAACATCGTGCGTCGAAAAGAACTTAAGGAAAGGCTCAAAAAACTGGGCGCCGATGAAGTGTTTTCCGAAGAGGAGAATTACCTGAAATTGATAAAAGATATTACCGATGGGAAAGGAATTCAACTCGCGCTGAATTCTGTTGGCGGTGAAAGTGCGGTTAAACTTATCAAGGCACTATCTCCCGGTGGTAAACACGTCACTTATGGCGCTATGAGTTTTGAACCCATTCGGTTTCCTACACGTCAGTTAATTTTCGATGGAATAACGCTCACCGGTTTCTGGGTGGACAGCTGGATACGCTCCCATTCTCAGGAAGAAGTAGATTTTATGTTCGAAAATATCTATTCACTTATCAAAACGGGGACGCTTTTCACGATCGTAGAAAAATGGTACTCGCTATCCGCGTTCAAAGAGGCCCTCGATCACGCCGCAAAACCCCGATTCGGAAAAATTCTCTTCCGAGGTAAAACATAACCTTATAAAAGTATAGACACCAGTAGAGCCCTTTAAAGAGTATAAATCCTTTATAGGAAGAACAGAAAGAACGAAGAAGAAAAATTGTGGAAGGAAGCTCGGATGCCTGTCGACCATAGCCCAACGGACGACGGCTGATCACATCCTGATGAATCCTCAATTTGTATTCAATAATTGACTGAATAAAGAGATTTTGTCTATATCCACGCATTTCCGGAGGGAATTCAAGGCGAGATAGCTCAGTCGGTAGAGCAGAGGACTGAAAATCCTTGTGTCCCCAGTTCGATTCTGGGTCTCGCCACCATTTCCATCCATTTGTAGACCAACAGCTTACAAACGACTTATAAATATCGTTGGTTTTTATATATTTTTTACCGTCCGCCACTTGTCCGCCACTTTAGACCCCTTTTTTTCCTATTTATGATAGGTTTACTCCCATAACCAAGGTACGGGGGGGGTTATTTCATAAACAGCAGAATGGCTCTAATATATCCATTACCCTGTACTCGGCAGAGAAAAAAAGGTGAGAAATAAGGGAGGTTGATGTACTAGGGTATACCTAGGATCACCTTCTAATCAAAACGATTTCTAGAGGCATTTACGCTAGACTACACTCACCTGATCTAACAATATAAGCGTATGGCTGAACACGAATCCCTCGAATCTCCGCTTCGCAGTGTCAGAATCCTTCGTGAGCGATTGTGGAACGATCCACACCGTCCGCGATATCACCTGTTACCGCCTGACGGTTTCTTCAACGACGCCAATGGAACGATTTTCTGGAAAGGGCGATATCATGTCTTTTACCTGGGAAGGTTGCCCAACCCAAATTTAGGAGAGTCTTCCGAATACGACTGGTTGCCAGTTTGGGATCATTCGTCGAGCCGCGACCTGGTCCACTGGATTCATCATCCGCCGGCAATCGTGCCGACCTTTGACGGCAAGACACCGTTAGGCATCTTCAGCGGCGATGCCGTCGAGAACGCGCCCGTTCCTACGTTAATTTACCATGTTCCCAAGCAGGGCACCTGCATCGCCACGAGCGAAGACGATGACTTGACAAGCTGGACGCCTCTGAAAGCGAATCCAGTAATTCCGGCTCCAGGCGACCCATCTAAGTGTGAATACATTGTATTCGATCCCTGTGCCTGGTACGAGGATGGCGTGTACTACGCGCTCATAGGAAACAAGAACGCAAAACCGGGTTACGAAGGTGATTGCACCAGCCTCTTTCGATCGGGAGATCTGGTCCACTGGGAATACGTTCACCCTTTTTACCGGTCGGATCGGAGGTGGACGGATAAGATTGAAGATTGCGCCTGCCCCGACTTTTTCCCCCTCGGCGACCGCCACATGCTGCTCATGCACGTCCACCAACCCTATAATCACTGCCAGTACTACTTGGGCCGATACGAAAATCGCTCGTTTTATCCAGAGGACCACGGCCGGATGGGTTGGCCGGGAGGTTCGCTCTCCGCGCCCGAGACTCTGCTGGACGATAAGGGGCGCCGGATATTTTTCGGATGGATTGGGGAGCCTGATCGGTTGGTGGGGAACCGACCCCCGGATGACTGCTTCGCAACGGGGTGGGGTTCGGTAATGAGTCTTCCCAGGATAATTTCGCTCGATGACGCTGGAAAACTACGTATTGAACCGGTTCCTGAGCTGGAGATTTTGAGGCGGAATCATCGGGGTTGGGAAGCATTCGAGCTGAGCGAAACCCACGATGAGATCCTCCCCCATGTTGGCGGTGATTGTCTCGAGATTTTGGTGGCGCTCGACCCCGTTAACGCGACGCAGGTCGGTGTGAAGGTGCGCTGCTCACCAGGTGGTGAAGAGGAAACGGTGATCACTTACGAGGTTGCGAAAAGACTGAACGTGGCGGCAAAGAACGAATCGGGTGAATCCTTTCAAGAGGCGCCGTTCTGCTTGGCAGCCGGCGAGTTGCTCGAATTGCGGATATTTCTCGACCGATCGGTCCTTGAAGTCTTTGCCAACCGGTGCCAATGCGTGACGCACAGAACCTTTCCCAAAAGAAAAGACAGTTTGGGTGTACGAATCTTCAGTCAAGGTGCGCCGGTAAGCGTCAGATCAATCGACATCTGGGATATCGATCACGTGTGTTTTTGAGCTATTGAACACGTGGCATAATAAAAATAATATTATCGTAATTTATCAGTTCAATTTTTTAAGTCCAAAATCTTATAACTTATGAAGATGACAGAGAGGTGAAGAAGGTTAAACCATGGTACTTATCACGGTGGCTTTGGTATAGGTTGGTTATATATTCTATTGGTTTCGGAGTCATCTATATTCTAACAAAGAGCTAGTTTAATTACCGGTATTAACCATCTTGTATTTAATTAATTCCTTGAACTACGAAACTTTCACTTTCTGAAGCTTTCAATCTTATTTCTGCTACAGGCTTATAATCTTCAGAATCTCTAAAGTTATTCATGTCCTCAATTGTAGGGAATTCTAATATTACAACTCTTTTAGGTTTCCAAGACGTTGAATCGGATAGAATATCTCCTCCACGAACTAGATATTTTCCTCCAAATTTTTTTATTACAGATGGAACTAATTTCATATATTTTTGATATGCTTCCCAATCTTTCACATCAATACTACTTATAGAATAAACTGGCATACTTTCCTTTCTGTTTTAGTTTAAAGATTTATGGATCAGAGAAGTGATTACTCCACATATTTCACATTTTTCTGATTCTTCTTCAAACTTCATATTCAAATTTCCATGCATTATTTTTCACACGCTTATATTGTTAGATCAGGTGGGTGAAAGCGATCTTATATTGAAGCTTAAATGCCTCTAGAAATCGTTTTGATTAGAAGGTGATCCTAGATATACCCTAGCTCATCAACCTCCCTTATTTTTTCACCTCCGCCGTTTACAGGGTAATGGATATATTAGAGCCATTACCCTGTACACGGCAGAGAAAAAAAGTGAGAAATAAGGGAGGGTCATGATCTTTCCTCATCTGCTCGTTCGCTTATTGCCAAGTTCAGAATATGTATTAGGAGTATTTATCAATTTTTTTAACAGCTTACGATCCAGGGCGAAAGCGAAAAGAATAGAGGTCCGCGTCTTTGCAAACGAAACGTAAACGGACGGGTTGTCCTGACAACTTGTTTAAGTTGGGCGCATTATTCCAGTTTACTTTGCGTTCGATGGAATCGCCGAATACCGGTGGACAATCCGCCAGAGTAAACCCTTCTATGGGTTGACCCGATACATCTTGGATTTCTACCTGGACACCACCTGCTGCGGAGCTTGAAAAGTTAATGACCATCTCACTCCCATCGAAAACAAGTGGCTTGGTGACCAGTTCACCGCCACTTAGGGGCGCATGGAGCGAAACGAAACCATCCATACGTATAGTATAGCGGCGTAGCTGATTACTAGTACCAGTCCAATTGCCTTCAGTAGCGTAAAGCGACAGTTCATTGGGAGCGTCTTCAAATTCAGATTCTGTTTCAACCACTTGCCAGGCAATATACTGGTTGCCATAGGCCCAACTGCCTTTTCGTTCAATGCCCGGGCGCAGAAACGCTTCATCCCAACGTTTGAAAGTCTGTCCATCTCGACTGCTCATAAACACAGCTTCGGTAATAGCGCTGCTGAAATGAAGCTCTACGCCCTCATTTTCAGTGTCGACATGGGGTCCAGCTCGTTGGCGACGTTCTAATAATTCCGGTAGTGCCCGTGTTGAATCCGTCCATCCATGATTGATAAAGCGTGTTGGAAAGCCGATGAGAATATGAGGTGCTCGGTAGTAGGGTTTAATCTGGCTGGTGTATAAATGATCGGGCCGCGCGCCAGGGTATTTGAGCCGAACGGGATTGACCCAATTTATAAAGTCACTCGAGGTCATCATCATTATGTCGCGGCGGTCATCTGGCCAGTAACGAAAATAGAGACGGTAAACTCCGTTAATAGCATCCCAGAAAGCCAGGTTCTGCGAATCGAAATAAATACTTTTTACCGATGGTTCATAAATTTTCATTTCACTTTCTGAAATGATCTTTTTGTGAGTCATTGCCGTCCAATGAATGCCGTCAGCCGACTTAAAAACCCTTAATCCTTCAAAATCACCGGATACGCTTACAGCTTTGTAAAGTGCGTCCGGTGGTACTTCTGGGTTTGTATCTTTAAACACCGCGGAATGTCCTGCGTCGACAGCATTGAGAAATATCGGACCAATACTGTTCCCGTTTAGACCTTGAGGGTCTTTTTTGGCAGTACTGTCTAAATCCTCATGAGCCAGGGTGACGGAGGGAGTTGCAACGGTGATGATCGAAGTGTCGCTGTTAATATGAACTCCAGCATTCGTTGTAATCTGGACCCAGAAGTTTGTGCTCTGATTGAGAGGGCCGGTATTCAGTGTGTTGCTGGTTGCAGCTGCGATGGGTTTAGAGGTGTCACCAGGTTTGCCGATATACCATTGGTATTTCAGATCGTCACCGTCATAGTTAATGGTTATTATCACCGCTCTACCAGGTGGCACTTCCCAGTCGGTCTGGTAGTTGGCCCACATTATATTATTTTTCTTTGACCCATTGAACTCAATGAGGCCCAGCTCGGGTTTTCGCCAGTGTATACCATCGTTACTTTCCGCGTAACAATAATTTAAGGGATGGCTCATAGTTAATTCCCCTTTGGTGATGCTATAATCGTTCCCATAATAGTACAAACGATAGCGATCGCCATCCTTAAATACGCTGTGGTAATTGCTGCTGTTGCCTTCCCAGAGTTCATCGTGTACAATTGCCACATCCTGTGGAGTGGGATGTTGTAAGATCAGTCGGGCTCCATCAGACAGCCCATCTATTAAATAATCATCAACAAATAACTCCAGACGTGAACCAATATTAATTGGATCCTGAGCAAAACTAGAAATGACAAGATAGGCAGATAGAAATATAATTGAGAATAATTTCATGGTGTAATATACTTACTTGATTGAACCAAATGGTGAGAGTAGATATGCTAATAATTTAAAAGCGCAGGACGCAAAGCAGATCGTTGCGACTGTATTCAGCAGCTTTATGATGCTTGGCGGTCACGAAACGAATTCTGGGAATTTATAAAAGATATTCAAATCAATTCCCGCACTCGTTGTGTTCATCCCCATCAATTTTAAAGGAGGGCACGGGGGGGTTAATTCACATACAGTGGAACGGCTCTAATATATCCATTACCCTGTACACGGCGGAGGTGAAAAAGTGAAAAATAAGGGAGGTTGATGTGCTAGGGTACACCTAGGATCACCTTCTAATCAAAACGATTTCTAGAGGCATTTACGGGTTCAATATGAGCTAGACTTCACTCACCTGATCTAACAAGTTGAGCGTATGAAAAACCCTTCACTCTGGACCCCAATCGAAACCGATTCGGAATCCTTACTAAATCAATATCCTCAGCCACTTAAGACACTAGTTGAAGGAGAGGTGCCTGCTTTTATTATGCGCAACGCCTTCAATGCAGACCATTGTGCAGCTATCGTTGATCGGTTTTATAAGCGCGAGCTACTCTACGATCCAAGGGTTAGCTTGAAAGATAACGAACCTGTGCCGCGAATTGACATAGGCACAAGCCTAGGGATGCGTCATCACAATAGAGAAGAATTTTTTGCTCACGCAGCAAGTACACATAAACTGTTCGATTCACTCTTTAAGGGATATGATAATCCCGTTGATTTTATTTATAAAAAGATCGAAGCGATAGTTCCGGACAAACGTGTTATGGTTGCCCGAGAATTGGATGGAAGGCTCTACGGGCCAGCTATCTTCCGCACTTACTACGAAGGCATGGGCCATGAGCCACACTTTGATTCCGTACGCAATCGTACACGACTACTCGATATGCAGGTCTCACGTTTTGATAAGCAGTTTGCAGCCATTCTTTGTTTTCAGGAATCTCTTTTTGATGACGAGAAAGGACAGACCCTTCTCTATCGCCGTCAATGGTCACCTGAACTAAATGAAAAACTATTTAACTTTCCTTCTTCAATTTGGAGATCCTACGCTGAAGAACAAGGAATCGAACACGTGAGTATTAACCTCAAACCGGGCGATTTCTACATATTCTGCTCGGAAACAGTACACGAATTACCTCCGACAAAAGGGGAACGTCCACGAATAGTTCTTGCTGTTTTCTTCGCGATGTCTGATGAAGATGAAGAAGTCTATGTGTGGTCTTAAGTGAGGAGGATCGACTCCACTCATATGATCTAACAAAATAAACGTATGGCTGAAGAAAATGACAGAGAGGTGAAAAAGTCTAAATCGGCTAATCGTGGTGAAAATTTAGCCACCTTACTTTTCGGTATAGTAATTGGTTATTTAATTGCTAACCCTCCTGAAGATTTCTTTACAGGGTCCTTACCATTAATCGTCGCACTATTGGGGACACCGTGGATACTCCATCGTTTGGCTAAACGCTTCAAAGAAAACCCTATCTTAGGATTTTTAACCGTTGGAGGACCCTATTCATATTGGACGATGCTCGTCTCATTTTTAATATGGCTGCCCATTATTTACCTTATCAAACTACTTGGATTTTAATCCTAATCTTGTAGTAATAATTACCCTTATTAATGCAATCACGGGTGTCTGTAACTGTGGAAAAAGTACAAAGTAGGGGGGTAAAAAGCCTGTACACTTTAGTGATGATTGCTTAAATGTTTTTAATTGAAACCATACTGACAACAACGTAGACCACTACCAATAACTTAAATATATCATCTATTGAAAACCCGCTATTTAAAGCATCATAAATAACCCACGAGTAAAATTTAGTATTTCACTCATATAGTCTACTACTGCAATATTTCCTAGGGCAGTAACTCTCGAAGTTATATAAGCTAACATTATGATAAATACATTCATACAATGGATGCTTGGAATAATAGGTGTCTTGATATGTTTAAAATGTGTATGGACGTTCTTCTTCTTTGATAGTTTAGTAGGATTGGCTAACAATCTATGGGGGGAAAAGTTTACTATTTATATCGATATTTTTTTGAGGGTAGTTTTAGGGGCCATGTTCTTTTACCTAGCACCTAAGACTCAACAGCCTTTAATTTTTCAAGGCCTGAGTTATTTCACCATCCTTACTGCTGTATTAATGGTGTTTATTGGGAGAAAAGGGATCAAACATTACATCGCTTGGGTTATAAACCTCCCTCCTCTACTAGTGCGTTTGCTGGCAAGTGCAGGGTTCGTATTAGGAGTATTCATTATTTATTGGAGTTTTATGATGTCGGTATAGAACACTGTATTCAAAACTTACCGATGACAAAGAAGAAGGAAATACTTTACTCCCATGACCAATGCGGTTGGGTACCATAACGCGCTCACGCCTTCTTATTTGTATATCGTAATTTTAGTTTTCAATTATTTTTTAAAATCACCATAAATTAGTATATAAAGAACTGATAGAAATACCCGTGTCTAAATCTAGACAATTAACAATAAAACAAGCTATTCTTTTAGCAGCCAAAGAATTAGAAAAAGGGAATTTTTCTAAAGCCCGACATATTTATAATGCCATCTTACAACAGCAGCCCAATCACCCTATAGCAAAAGAGGGACTGAGAAAGCTATATAATATATTGGGTTTGACATTACATAAGCTAGGGAAGTTGGCAGAAGCCGTCCAATCTTATAACAAGGCAATCCAGCTTAAACCGGATTTTGTAGAAGCTTACAGTAACCGTGGAAACACACTTCAAGAACAAGGAAAATTAAAGGAGGCCGTAGAATCATTTAATAAAGCGATTCAACTTAAACCGGATTTTGTAGAGGCCTATTATAACCGTGGTAATGCACTTAAGCTACAAAGTAGGTTGCATGAAGCTATTCAATCACTTGATAAGGCAATACAGTTAAAACCAGATTTTATTGAGGCACATTGTAACCGTGGTTCAATTCTTCAAGTGCAAGGTAGATTCCAAGAAGCCATTGAATCATTTAGTAAGGCAATTCAATTAAAACCGGATTTCGCAGAAGCCTATTATAATTTATCAAAAATTAAAACTCATGATGAATATGATGAGATGATTCGTAATATGGAATCCCTATACCATCGTAAAGATACATCACCCCAACAAAGAGAATATTTAGCTTTTGCATTAGGTAAGGCATTTGAAGATTTAAAGGAACACAATAAATCATTTAACTATATTTTAGAAGGGAACAGAATAAAACGTGGAACCTATGATTATAAGACCGAAATAGATGTAGAACGATTTAATAAGTTAAAAGAAGTCTTTTCTTCTACGTTTTTTTCTTCTCATACAAAGACAGGCAACCCTGACGAAACTCCCATATTTATTTTAGGGATGCCAAGGTCGGGGACAACGCTCGTGGAACAAATTTTAGCGAGTCACTCGCAGGTTCATGGTGCGGGAGAACTTCTTAATTTATTTAAGATAGCCAATGGTATCCATACTTATCAAAAGAAAGAGGAATTTCCAGCGTGCATGTTACATCTCAATGATGAAGGTTTTATCACTTTAGGTTCGAGCTATTTGCAAGGTTTGCGAAAACACTCCACTAGCAAAAGGTTTATCACGGACAAGATGCCTCATAATTTCCGTCTCATTGGACTGATCAAAGTAATTTTACCTAAGGCGAAAGTGATACATTGTATGAGGAATCCTATGGATAATTGCCTGTCTGTTTTTAAAAATCGCTTCAGTCGGGCCAACCATTATGCGTATAACTTAAAAGAGCTTGGAGAATTTTATTACCACTATCTTGACTTGATGAACCATTGGCGGGCAACCATACCTCATTTTATCTATGATATCAGTTATGAAGCATTAGTTTTAGATCAGGAACAAGAAACAAGAAAGCTGCTTAATTATTGTCAATTGCCTTGGGAAGAGACATGTCTTTCCTTTTACAAGACAGAAAGACCAATAGCGACATCAAGTTACACACAAGTCCGACGTCCTATGTACAGTGACTCCGTCAATCTTTGGATGAAATATGAAAGTGAACTCGAACCCTTGAAAAAGGAATTAAATAAGTAAAATATTGTGAGACTAATATTTGTCAGAGGGTAATGATCTAATGTATTTATTAAGCTCAATAGCTTTATCAGCACTATATCCCTTGTCATGAAACCAAAGTATTTTTCCTTCTTCGTCGATGAGAACGGAGCGGACATTTAATGGTTTGGTGGTTCCTAGAAATTGGGCAATTTTATTCGCGTCTTTATAAACGGTGAATACGATTCCCCAGTCTTCTTTAGGGATACCATCTCTCATTCCCTTATCTATCTTACTACTAATCATACGCGGGAATAGACCTTGAATGGTCGGGATTTCAGCAATGCTAACTGGAGTTTCCAATTGTTTAAGACCCAAAATCCAACGATCTACATCGAACTGACTGTCTTGTATATATCCGATTAACAATAAAGTTAGCTTTCCCCTGAAATGATCAGGAAGACGGATTCCTTCTCCTGTAAGGGCTTTAGCTTTAACACTTGGAAAATAAAGCCCAACGGGATCCTGCTGTTCGTAATTTCTGGTACAACCGCTTTCAAGAAGAGTCATAAGAATTATAGTTAGCAAAAATTTGTTTAAATGAAACATTGTGAAACCAAAGAATATTAAATTTTATTACAAATCCATGTAATATTTATTATTCTTTTGTGCAGTAAAAACTGTATGTTTGGCAATACCTTTTCAATATACCAATCAAGATCAACTTGTATGTAACACATAGATTCCATACCAGTATAATCATCCAAAAACTTTCATAATGCACTGTAGTCTTAGTCTCTTTGCGGCTCAATTTACTTCCTTTTGACTTTCAATTCTTATAAATCTACAAATAGTATTCACTATTTGATTAGTTAGATCATTTTTTATCTAAAATGAGCGATGTAAAAGACATAAATGTTAATCAATTGGCTGAAGAATTTAAGATTAACGGGTTTATCGTCATTGAAGACTTTATCCCTATTGATATTCTTGATCGGATATACAAAGCATGGTTACCGATCCGAGATCGGGAAATTGAAAGATTAATGGGTATTTCCAACAGAGGCCTAAAACGTTACGCCATCGATATTCCTCTTGAACGTCCCTTTATCGAGCCGAAGATCTTTGATCATATCACCCTGGTGAAACTTTTTGAAAGTATTCTCGGAAAAGATTATATCTTCCAAGATTATAGTTCAATCACACCATTTCCAGGTGCCGTTTATCAGCAGTGGCATCGTGACTTGGAACCTCTTTTCCCGGGAATGATGACACCGACAATCAGGGTGGCACTACATATTCCTCTTGTCGATACTACGGAAGAGAATGGGAGTATTGAAGTAATTCCCAGCAGCCATTATATTGCGGATAAAGAGCTTTGTAGAGGAAAGTGGTTCGATCACGTTTTGGGCAAAGGACCGAAACACATCGGTAATTACCACTCAATCCGTCTCAATGTAAAACGCGGGTCCATTTGGCTTTTAGATCTTCGTCTTTTACATCGTGGAATGCCTAACGTCTCTAATTCTTCACGTGATGGGCTCATCATGCATTTCAGCCGTCCTTGGTTTTACAGCGGTAGGCCGCTTAAACATATGGAAGATACGATATCACGCGAACTCTGGAATAGTTTCTCTGATCATGCGCAAAAGGTTCTACGGGGTTAAAGAATTATTATTTCCTTCACCCCGCGGCCATACAAGCCACTATGTCTAATATTCATGTTTGTGTGGTAAGCTTATAATATCACCATGAGAATCCCATGTGACGATAAACCCATCACCATTCCTATCACCTCCTATGCCTACAAGTGTCTTACCTTTTTTATTGTAAGTCTGCAAAACACCATGGCCTTCCTCATTGCCTCCTAAGGCCACGAGCTGCTGACTTTCTTTATTATAAGTAGTGATAAAACCATGATCTTCTTCTGTAGATCCTAAACCTACAAGTATTTTCCCTTTATTAAATGTTACGATAG
>PNEW01000057.1 GCA_002922725.1 Verrucomicrobia bacterium Opi.OSU.00C
GACTTACCGGTTGCGTCGTTATCTCTGGCGCTGCAACGGCGGGTACCTCCGGCGTTACAGGCGTTGTTGTCGCCGTCGTGCCTGTGCCAGGTGCTCCAATCGGTGTGAAGCCAAAGTCGTCGACTGCAGTACGACTAAAAGCGGGATTAAGATTTTTATTATCCTTCATAACAAGTTTGCTAATGCCGCCTGGAGCTCCTAACTCATCGGCATTGATTGTTATAAAACCTGGCTTCCATTCAGGGGTAATATCTCCCTCTAAATTAACATAGGTATATATTAAATTGTCATTTGTATCGTAAACTTCAATTGATCCATCTGGATCAGATTGATTAGCAGAAACAACTGTAGCGGCGAAAAAAGCAATTTCGTAAGCTGGAGTTTCAAAAGTGATTGTAGCTTCATCACCGTTATGTATCATATAAGAATGAGGAAGTGAACGTACGAAGTAAGCATTACCAGAGCCAACAAAATCAATTGCCCCATCACCTTCAAAGGAGGCTGTATTTGGTGATGTTCCTATTGTAAAGTCCTTTGCCCCTACACCAAATTCGGTAAAAGTGCTATAAACAGTATTATTTGAAGGAAAACTTGTCAGGGTAAACCCCAAATTGTCGATCATAAGTTTTCCTGTTACATTGAAAAATTTCACCTCAGTTATACCACTAAGGAAGTTAAAATCAGTGGTATCTTGAAAAAATCCACTATCACCTACAAAATTATATAATGTGGGGTTAGCTCCAGGGCTGATATCTGTCGGTAGTCCTTCTATCGACCCATTATCACCTATTAAGGTTACCGCTTGGCGGTCGGCGCCAAAAGTGCCTACATTGAGTACCCCTCTCACCTCAAACTTGCCTGCACCAGTTGTTTCTCCCGCATAAAATTGAAGGTTTTGTATCCCTCTTGAAGAAATGATTCTTCCTTCTTGTCCAGGCCCAAGAGTTATCGCCTTTGTTCCTGAATGTAATAACGTAGGGTCATCAAGCGTTTCCACTGTGAAACCAACGAGTGTTATGACATTTGGTTCCTGACCGATATAAATTGTTCCTTCACCACTAACATCTTCAAAATCAGTGAATATTTCTAAGTCTTCTGGTAAGGCGATTAGAACAGCAGAGCCAAAGGCTAAGGAAATTAAAATTACAATTAATTTTTTTATATTCATATGGATATAATAGATAATCTATGTTAAATAATGTATTTAAGTGTAAAATGTATGTGTATGAAGGTCAATGTATTAAGATAATATAGTTTATATAGAGGCTAAAAGCTATAAAAATATAGCTTTCCCATAGAAAAAGAAAATAGAATATTAAATAAAATGAGTAATCCGATTACGTTTACCCCTTTGACTCCAACTGTGGGAGCGGAATGTTGCGGGATCGATATTTCCAAGCCGGTAGGGGATGAAATTATCACAGTTATCAGTGCTGCACTAGCCGAATATGGCGTCCTGCTTTTTCGAAATCAAGGTATTACACCTCTAGAGCATATAGGGTTCAGCCGAAAATTTGGTGAGTTAGATATTCATGTCCTCGATCAGTTTCTATTGTTTGGCCATCCAGAGATTTATATTATATCTAACGTAGTAGAAAACGGAAAGTATATAGGCGCACATGGCGGAGCGAAGTATTTTCATTCTGATCTTTCTTATAATCCTGAGCCGAGCCTAGGATCGCTATTCCTCTGTCGTGAATGTCCACCTGAAGGAGGACAAACTGAGTTTGCTAGTATGTTTGCCGCGTATGATTCATTACCTAAGGAGAAAAAAAAATGGCTTTCACAACAGCGTGGTGTTCACGACTACGTGTACCACTATGAGACTTTTCTCACCCATCGAAAGCCGTTAACTAAAGAACAGAAAGCTAAACTTTCACCCTCCACTCATCCCGCAGTTCGCACCCATCCGGTTAGTGGACGCAAAGGAATTTATCTATCTGAAGCTCTGACCTCGCATTTAGAAGGAATGTGTGTAGAGCAAGGTCGCATACTCATAAAGGAAATTTGCGACTTTGCCACGCAACCAAAGTTTGTCTATCGTCATGAATGGAGTGTCGGCGATCTCGTGTTTTGGGATAATCGTGCGGTGATGCATCGTGCTCTACCGTTTAACGAGGATCGGTACAGACGAATAATGCATCGAACCACAGTGCATGGAGAGAAGCCTTTTTAAAAGACTTAAATTGGAATTTAGAATAGTTTTTAAGCGAATAAGATGATTACGGTTCTTATCATGAAACCCCAAATCTAATATTTAACTTTCGGTTAAGCATATAATCTTTTGACATCAAAGTTTTAATTTTTAATTCTAAGTAAATGAGAGAGTTACGGCAAGATAGCACACAACTCTATATTGCGGATCAGGTACAGACTTTCGTTGATAACTTAATCCTGGAATCGGTGACCGATGTTACGCGGCGCTGGCACACGCCCGAGCGAGTCGGCGATGGACCGGTCCTCTATAAAACCGAACCTTGGGAAGGTTTACCATATTTCGGGAGCAACACCACGGTGATCCGCGATCCAGATGACAATCTCTTTAAATGTTGGTACGAGATTATGGTTGGTGAACCCGATAAAAGCAAAATGGTCCTCGGTATGGAATCCTATGTTTGTTACGCCACGAGTGAAGATGGTATTCACTGGGAAAAGCCTGCACTTGATAACTTGATTGTGGATGGGCGCAAGACGAATATTATTTTGGGCAGTTCTGAAACGGGAGGCGCGCATGCCATGACTGTAATCAGGGACCCTTATCCAAAGTCCAAAGCGGAACGTTTCAAAGGGATGGTAACGCTTATGTGGGATCAGAACAAAAATCGCCGGATTGTCAGTGCGCACTCACCGGATGGAATCAACTGGCAGATTAGTGACGAGGTTCTTCGTGTCGGTATGGCTGGACCAAGGTTGTGTGACGTTCATATCGTAGGCTATGACGAGGATGCCCGTGAATATGTTTGCCACACGCGCCATTTTCTCATGACTGCCGGGGCTACGCGCGTTCGCTTTGTGCGCGATCAGACTTTTGGCCGCCCTTTTGAGCCGGATAATTTCGCTACTTATTGCCAGCGGCGCGTGTGGGTTATGCGCAGCTCTGATTTCATTCATTGGAGCGAACCGGTTCTGGTTGCGGCGGTCGATGAGGAAGAAGATAATTTAGATGAATCCTTTTATTACATGGTACCCTATAAGGTAGGTACGTTGCATCTAGCGCCTGTGGGTGTGTTTAAATCAGTTGATAACGAGATGGAAGTACAGCTTCTACACAGTCGAGATGGTCTTCGCTGGCAGCGCGCAATGAAGCGGCAGCCGTTCGTGGCCCATCGCGGCGAAGGATTCTGGGATGCGCACATGGTATTCATCACGACACCGCCGATCGAAGTGGATGATAAACTTTATTTCTTTTTCAGCGGGACGAACTTTCATCACGACTGGTGGATGGTAGGGTTGCGTGAAGGGATCGATCATCCGGAGGCAAAGGATCCTTTAGGTTGTGGGAATGCGTTTGGAGTGGGGTTGGCGACCTTGAGAAAAGACGGGTACGCCTCACTTTACGCCAACCAGTACCGCCAGGGTATTGTCATAACCAGGAACTTGATCAGTCTGGGCACTCAGCTTGTTATTAATGCCCGCTGCGCGAAGGGCGGTTCAATCCGGGTCGAAGTACAAAACCGTTTAGATAAAGTCCTGGGGGAATGTAACATTGATAACAGCGACGCCTTCACCGGTGACAGTGTTGATTACACCATGACCTGGAAAGGTGATCCGACGATCCCCGCCGGTCGTGGACAGGAACTCTATTGGCGCAAGCTCAGATTCCATTTGCGTGACGCTGAATTATTTTCATTTCGTTTCACGCATGACATCGAAGAGGAATCTCCCTATAAGACGGAGAAGGAATGGTAGTAAGAAAGACATAATGTCAAAACTTACATGTATTAAATATTAACTTATAAACCAGAGATTTCTACTATGCTTTTCTTAGTTGTTCTTACGGTTAAGTTTTAAAATATATTTTCTTTGCAACTGTAAGTCGTAGTGTATAATAAACTGTTATGATTGAAGTAATTGATACTGGCCTTATTTACCGGGGAGATGAAAGTGCAGCTCATTTCCGAAATACTTATTGGCCTACTGTTGTAGAACTCAACAATGGTGACCTACTAGCATCAATGGACATCAGTAATATTATGAACAGCCGTGATGCTCGCTCTTATTACAGTATTTCTCAAGACCAAGGTAAAAACTGGAGTGATCCTAAGATAATCTGGGATGGTAATGGGTTTCCCTATCCTTTTCATACGACTTGTCGCATCAGCAGAACACCCGATGGTCAGGTAATTGGTTTTATGGCAATCAAGGATCGTTCAAATAGTGATCAACCTCATACCAACCCGAAAAATGGGGGGATGATAAATATGGAACATGCGGTCGTGCGCTGGAACAATGATAGTCAAAGCTGGTTAAAACCAGAAATATTTAAACGTCCTATAGAATGGAAATGTTATGAGAGTTGTCATGCAATTTTTCCTGTAACTTCAGAAACATGGTTGCTGCCTACCGCTTTTCGAACTAATTGGGACGGGGAATGCCCTTGGGGCCACAAAGCATTTGCTTTTGTCACACGGGATTGCGGTAAAAGTTGGAATGAGATTGTTGATGTATTTGATTGCTCGTCTGAAAATTTGATTTGCTGGGAACAAAAACAGACGTTTCTATCTGATGGTAGGTTACTTGCCGTATGCTGGATTTTTAATGATGAGAAAAAAGTAAACCAGAACAACAGATATACTTTTTCTACTAATCTAGGTGACTCTTATGGAGATATTTTTGAATGTCCTATTTACGGACAGACCTGCACTCCTATAGGTTTGCCGGACAACCATATTCTAGGAGTCTATCGCCGCTTAGACAAAAATGGATTATGGGGGCATTTAGCGAAGATTGAAGGCAATAAATGGATCCCAATTAGTGAAGAACTTATTTGGGGAAAAGATGTAGAAGCGGTCAAAGGTGTTAAAGATGATCATTCGATTCAAAACCAGAAGACTCTTCAATTTGGGTTTCCCACTATGATTCAACTTCGGGATGGGTACATCTTTTTAGTATTCTGGTGTGTTGAAGATGGGTTAAGTAATATCCGCTGGTATCGACTTAAAAGTGAAGTATGAGGAATTTTCATTATTCATTATACTCATGGGTAATGTGAATTTGATACCGGTATAAATCCTCAGTAAAGATTGATCTCACTTATACTAATAACGACAGGCATCATTTTCGTTGCTTCTTTTATTCGGTCTGCACTCGGTTTTGGAGAAGCACTCATCGCTATGCCGCTTTTAGTAGTGTTTGTTGGTTTATCTACTGCAACTCCGTTAGTCGGTTTTGTGGCAGTTACTTTGAGTGCTATCATTTTACAGAAAGATTGGCGTTTTGCCGATTTTAAATTAACATGGCGGTTAGTTCTATCATCGTTAATTGGCATTCCGATCGGTCTATTAATGCTTAAAGGTGTAGCAGAAGAGTTGATGCAAGGGTTACTGGGAATAGTACTGATTGCTTATGGACTGTATAGATTTATAAAACCGGAACTTATGCTAAAAAAAGGTAACATTGGTTTGGGTTACATTTTCGGTTTTCTATCTGGAATTCTGGGTGGGGCTTACAACACTAACGGCCCTCTTGTCGTTATCTATGCTAACTTGTATCGATGGCCACCTCAGCAGTTTCGTAGTACAATGCAAAGTTATTTTTTACCGACCGGGGTTTGTATTGTGATTGGACAAGGGCTCGCAGGTATGTGGACAGAAAAAGTCATCACACTCTATCTTTGTGTCCTTCCCATTATTTATCTTGCTGTCTACATAGGAAGAAAAATTCACATGTCTTTTGCCCTTAACTATTTAAATCGTATTATCAATGGGGTCTTGATATTTATGGGACTGTTGCTCGTATTCCACATAATTATTCAATAAAATTTGCAAGTATGCGAATTATCAAAAGGAGGAATTATGAAAATAAAAATTAGTTTAAGAATTATCAGATGCAATCACCAATTTATATTACCCAATGCCGGTAAAGCTGTTTTACGTTATCCGGTAGTTTTTCAAAAACATCTTTTCGGATCGGAATGGCATCATAATTCTTTCCCCCCTTTTCAATGACCATGCGATCGTGATCTGGAGTACCTTTCATTGTCGGTGTAAGATTTAGCCACCACGGTGCATATCGTACGACTAACGCTACTCGAGATGTGTGGCTGATATTCGGTGCAACCGCATGCCACAAGCGACTGTCATAAAATAGTACGCTACCCTCAGGGCCCAAGGCTTGGCGTTCGTCAGGGTTCGGAGCGTCGAGATCAATTCCTTCCATTTCTCCAGTTGCTGGGTTGTTGGTCAATTGGTGACTTCTCGGAAGGATGAATGTGGCTCCATTATCTTTAGTAAAGGGTGTCAACATCCAGATCGATGAAAGGTGCATGATCATACCACCGTAAGGCGCCTTGACATGAGTTGAGTTAGTTCCGTTATAAGGCCAGTCTGCGTGCCAGTAGCCGCGTTCACCGCCAGGCTGGTTGATCACCGTATCAGTACAAGATATCCTTATATAGTCACCGAAAAAATGCTGCACGACTGCAAGTATACGTTCATCGGCAAGGTACGAGGCAAAACACTGCGTGGCATTTATTACTTGCTTAAGCACTGCTACTCCCGGTGTGCCAATACGGTGACCGCGCGATCGTGTTTTAGCCAGTTCTGCTTCAGCTGCTTCATTATGGGTGCGCTGTGCTGCTACGACTTCAGAACGAATAGCCCCTATCTTATTTTGTGGGATAATCCCTTCTACAATGGAATAACCTTCTTGCTCGATTTGAGAAACAATTGCATCAATGGTAATGTGTTTAATCGAAGTTTTCATTAAATCATAATTAGTTTAATAATTGATAATAAATATTATCGAAATTCTAAGGAAAAACAATAATTTACTTTAAAAAGATAAACTTATTGATAGCGATTATTGGGTTTTTGATTTGGATATAAAATCTCAATAGACTAAATCTTGCTGACATACTTAAAATAAGTATGTTTATTTTCTAATTGCTTGGATGATAAA
The DNA here is from genome assembly GCA_002922725.1 of Verrucomicrobia bacterium Opi.OSU.00C. Classification (GTDB taxonomy): domain Bacteria; phylum Verrucomicrobiota; class Verrucomicrobiia; order Opitutales; family PNEW01; genus PNEW01. Next base: position 7,120 of record PNEW01000057.1, read on the forward strand.
ATCAAAGAGAATGAAATAATGAAACGATTAGAAAATAAAGTTACTATCATTACAGGTGCCTCACTGGGACTGGGTAAATCGGCCGCCCTATTATTTGCTAAGGAGGGTGCTTCAGTTGTCATCTGTGATCGCGGACGAACGCCGGAGAATGCTGAAAAAGTAATCAAGGAAGCGGAAGGTCTCAGCGGTGAAATTGCCTACAAAAAATGTGATGTCCTTATTAAAGACGATATTGTCGCCCTCGTTAAATTTACTTTAGAGCGTTATGGTAGAATTGATGTCATGGTCAACAATGCCATCGTCGACACGAAGATGGGGATGTTGGAAGACATCGAACTGGATAATTGGGAGGACACGATTTTTTGTCATATGACCGCGCCTCTTATTTTCTGCCAGGAAGTGGTTCCAACGATGATCAAACAGGGGAGTGGGAGTGTTATTAATGTCTCCTCACACATGGCGCTTGTCGGTAGCAGCAATATATCCTCCTATGGTCCAGCCAAAGCGGGTATGATCAATTTTACCAAATCGATAGCGGTTACTTACGGTCCCTACGGGATTCGAGCGAATTCGCTCACTCCCGCGCGCATGCTCACGGAAAAAAAACTCGATATGCTCAGGGATAATCCATCATCAATCAGAATACAGAAATCTGCTTATCCCACGGGCAGTCCCGCTCAACCTGAACAGGTAGCTGACGCCATGCTCTTTTTGGCTTCCGATGAATCAGCTGCCATCACGGGTCATAATTTGATCACAGACCGGGGCCTCACCGCTCAGTGTCCTTCTGTCCCTGTTGGCCGAGGGGAAGCGAGATTAAAAGAAGAACTTGCAGCGCAGGGATCTGAATGGTTGAAGAGTGAATTGTGAAGTCTTGAAGTCTATGAGGTTATGCGTGAAAGCGAAAATGAGTAAATGCGGTAATGGGGATTGATAGTTGATACATGATACCTGATCACTCATCCACACTTCCATTCATCCAATGTTCCAGCTATCATCTGAACTCTGAATCCTGAACCTTCATGCCTGACACACTTACTGAAAAAAATTGTTACCCGTTGCGAGCGGTACCGGGATACTTTGGTAGCCATCCCGGTATCCAGATCGGCGCCACAACGACTCCCCTGGCCGACGACGAGGAGCTGCAGATCTTCCAACAACTCGGTGTCGAATGGGTGATGCTTAAAGTCCCAGATGAATCGCTACACAGTGTGGATAATTATATAAGATGGAAAGAACGGTTCGCCCGCTACGACATGCAAATCTACCGTATCGGGTCCCAGTGGCACAACATGGCGTCGGTGACGCTCGGGCTCGAAGACTGTGATCGCACGACCGACGATTACATCACCCACATTCGCAATCTCAGTGCTGCAGGTATCCACTACACTACATACGCGCACATGGCTAACGGTATCTGGACTTCCGGTACTGCCACTGGACGTGGCGGCAGCCAGGCACGCACGCTGGATCTCGATGTGGCCCGTGGACAATGGGAAGACAAGGTCTTAGAAGGAGAGGAGCCAAAATATCGGCAATTCACCGAAGATGAATTGTGGGACAACTACGAAAAGTTCATGCGCAAGGTGGTGCCAGTCGCGGAAGAAGTGGGTGTCTATATCGGTATGCATCCTGATGATCCGCTCGTCTACACCCTCGGCGGTGTGCCGCGCTGCATTCTGGGTAGCTTCGCCGGTTATCAGCGTGCGCTTGAGATTGCCGACAGCCCAAATATCGGTGTTTGCCTCTGTGTCGGCTGCTGGCTCGAAGGCGGCGCGAAAGGAATGGGAGTCGACGTCTTGGAAGCAATCCGTACTTTTGGGCAGCAAGGTAAAATTTTTAAGGTCCACTTCCGCAATGTCACCAATCCGATGCCCGAACCCTGGCGTGAGACGTTGATGGATGAGGGGTACATGGACATGACAAAGGTAATGGCGGCACTGCAGGAAGTCGAGTATGACGGCTGCGTTATTCCTGATCACATCCCACAGATGAACAGCCCAAAGTGCGGAGAGAATGGAGGCACGCAGGCCGGACTTGGTTTTTCTATCGGCTATATGCGAGCCATTGCAAATGCGGATTTACGATCTCGGAATGCGGATTGATACAGGAAAGCCAGACAATTTGAAACAGTTATGATCAGACTAAATCATTCATTCTGCCTGCCCTGAGCAAGTCGAAGGGAACCCTGAATTTTCATGCCTGACATATCTTCTCATAAAAAACGATACCCACTGCGCGCAGTGCCGGGTTTTTTCGGCAATCATCCGGGAATTCAGATAGGGACTACGGTGTCACCCCTGGCTGACGATGTTGAATTACAGCAGCTCCAGCAGCTGGGCGTCGAATGGGCGATGCTTAACGTTCCCGATCAGACGCTGCATAGCGTAGCCAATTATAAAAGCTGGATCGAACGATTTGCTTGCTACGACATCCAGATCTACAGCATCTTAAACCACAGCGTGCACAATATGGAAGCAGTCACGCTCAATTTCGAGGACTGTGATCGCAAGACTAACGAGTTCATCATTTTCATCCGCAATCTCGCTGCCGCTGGGATATACTACAAAACCTATGCACACATGGCTACCGGCATATGGTCATCCGACTATACCACTGGCCGCGGCGGTATTAAAGCGCGGACCCTGGACCTAAACAATGCTCGGGGTTACTGGGACGAGAAGCAATATGAAGGTGATCTGCCTCACGGACGGCGTTACACCGAAGATGAGCTGTGGGACAATTACGAGCGGTTCATGCGCAAGGTCGTACCGGTCGCTGAGGAAGCGGGTGTATTTATCGGTATGCATCCCGACGACCCACCGGTCTACGCGCTCGGCGGTGTGCCGCGCTGTATCCTGGGTAACTTCGCCGGGTACCAGCGCGCGCTGGAGGTTGCGGACAGCCCCAACATCGGTGTTTGCCTTTGCGTCGGTTGCTGGCTCGAAGGAGGCAAAAAGGGAATGGGTGTCGATGTGCTGGAAGCAATCCGCAGCTTCGGGCGACAAGGTAAGCTCTTTAAGGTCCACTTTCGTAATGTCACCAATCCGATGCCAGAGCCGTGGCGAGAGACGATGATGGACGAAGGGTACATGGATATGACTTACGTAATGTCTGCACTGCAGGAAGTCGAGTTCGACGGTTGCATAATTCCAGATCACATCCCGGAGATGAGTGGTGTTGGAGGTTTACAGGCTGGTCTTGGATATTCGATCGGCTACATGCGAGCCTTAGCAAATGCTGATTTACGAATTCCAAATAAGGATTTAAATATCTTGTTTGAGTGATCTTAATAATCAAAAAACAATATTTTATAAGACCTTATCTTTTTGATTCCACTCAAATTATTAATATGTTTAAATTTAGATAAAATTAGATGAAAACTCAAATTAAAGGACGCATTGCAGACACCAATTGGGATACATTAACTTTAGGTGCGCGAATACAGCATCTTGAAGTAGAAGGGTACCTTGTAATCCCTGACTTGCTTAGCCCTAATCACATCGAAAAATTGAAAGCGGAAACGAAGCTAATTAAAACTCAAGCAGTTGATTATAGTGATAAGAAGCAGGTGGCTTTAGAAGAGATGACTTATATAGGTGGTGAAATTTCAAAGTTGATAGCCAACCCACCTCTGATTACTTTTCTTAAGGAGTTGTGTGGTGATGAACTCATTATGATGAGTTACACCTATGTGAGAACGGATCCTGGATTTCCTGGTATTAGTTTACATTGTGACGGTCAACCATGGAGCTCTAAAATATTTGGACATCAGTTTAGCTGTCCTCGATTGATTCGAGTTCTTTATTATCTTGATGACTTGACTCCTGAAATTTCACCCTTTCGCGTTCTCCCGCGATCTCATCTAACTTTTCATAATGAAGGTAATCCCTATCTGCGATATAAAGAACATCCAGAGCAGGTGATGGTTACATGTAAGGCCGGTTCAGCCATTCTTATTAATCAAAATGTTTTTCATGGTAATTTCCCTAATGTAGGAGATGGGTCACGTGAAATGCTGGCTATAGCTTACCGCCCCTCATGGGCTGGACCTGCGGGAGAAGTTGAGGCTAGAGACTCAGAAAAAGTAGCTAAACTGCCCTCTGATGTACGTATCCTTTTAGGAGATCCTAATACTCGCATCTGGATGCACGACAACTCCAATAAACCAAATAATATGGCTCGAGAAGCTCCAGGTATAAATAGCAGCCGTTGGGACCGTTAACAGGGTGATATAGGGAAAATAATCAAATTTTTTCATTACTTATCTTATTGGACTTTTGATTATCAGCTTAAATTTGATACTCTGCTTACTGCATTATTGCGACGGCTTAGCATTTGTTTTTCAAAGTTTTGAGGATACCGTTCAGGCAGATCAGAAATTGCATTTAATCGCTGTAAAGCATTTTTATCCATTTCCCATCCAACCGCACCTAGATTTTTTTCAAGTTGTGCTACAGTCCTAGGTCCCACAATTGAAGAGGTGATCATCGGTTGTTCGAGTACCCAACGCAAGGCGACCTGATCTGGACTTCGTCCTATTTCGTTTGAAATTTCTAGCAAAACTTTAAGTATTTTATCGGCGTTTGATGAAAAAAATTCTTTAGGTAAATTACGACCACTTTCTGATTGGGAGTCGACTTTTAGGTCTCCAGGTTTATATTTTCCTGTCAAATATCCCCCAGCAAGGGGACTCCAAATCACAACACCTAAATCGTGATATTCACAAAGGGGAATTAATTCTAGCTCTATGTCTCTTACGACTAAACTATATTGTTGTCTCTTATACACATCT
>PNEW01000058.1 GCA_002922725.1 Verrucomicrobia bacterium Opi.OSU.00C
CTCTTAAGGCAGTGGTTCAAACTATTCAGGAAATCAAAGGGTACGCTAAATATTTTAAAGAAGCTTATGGTACGGAAGAGATAAACAATGAGCTCAGTACAGCTCAGGATTGATGCTACAAATAATATCATTCCAAAAATGTTTAAAATAGTGGACTTATTGACATTATATTACTGAGGGAAAAAGGAAGGCATTACATCCTGATAACCCTCACCATCTAATGCCTCCATAAATTTTACGAGTGCAGTAATTTCATCCTCATCCAAATTGAGCGGTTTAATCTTTTTGGATAGATAAGGATTAAGATTACCTCCTTTATTGTAGTGTTCAATGACTTCACGCAACGTTGCAATAGAACCATCGTGCATGTAGGGTGCGTGTTTGCTTACATCACGCAACGTCGGTGTTTTGAAAGCTCCTTTGTCAATTTCATCATTTGATACAATGAACCTTCCTTCATCTGCGAATATCCTTTTTTTATAATCCCATCCAATCCCCAAATTATGAAAACTACTGTCGGTAAGATTTTCTCCCAAGTGACATTCCTTGCATTTCGCTTTGCCGAAAAACAATTCATGTCCCAGGATAACTTCCTCAGAAACGCCTCCCCTTTCACCATTTAAACTCCACTGATCCCACGCCGAATTGCCACTAATACGTGTACGCCCATAGTCAGCAATTGCCTGAGCGATACGCTCATTGTTTATCTCTTCCGTACCATAAGCTTCTTTAAAATATTTAGCGTACCCTTTGATTTCCTGAATAGTTTGAACCACTGCCTTAAGAGTGTTCCCCATTTCTACTGGGTTTGCGATAGGCTCCAAAGCCTGTGCTTCCAATGACGCTGCACGTCCATCCCAAAAAAAATGAGGATAAATAGTCCATGCCTGATTAATAAATGATGGAGCTTTCCGAAATCCTTTTTGATTACCAATCCCCGAAGAAACCGATGTCGGTTCAGAAAAAGCATTTTCTGGACGATGACAACTCGCACATGATATAGTCCCATCAGCAGATAACCGTTTATCAAAAAATAACCACCGCCCTAGTCGTACCCGCTCGGAAGTAGGTGGGACTGCCAAATCACTTAAGTTGTTCTCAATACCAAGGGGTGAATCGGGAATCGGCAAAAGTGGGTTATCGACTTCCCAATCCAGGTTTTTGATGCAACCTAGAGCAAATAAAATCATGATCAAGGCTAACTTCGAATAAGAAATTGATTCCCCCATTATGAAGCTAATTTATTTATTAAATTGAATAAAATCTTATACTAAAACTATGATTATTTGTGTGGGATCGCTTGTAAATGTTCTTTCAACCATTACTTTAGGCAATACAAATTTGCTTATAACTACATGACTATTCCTAAAATATAAATACGAAAAGACATTTATTTTTGAATAGCAAAACCGTATCCCGATTTGAAAAAATTTAAATAGATGAATTTAATAATTTTCAGTAAGAAAAATTTATGGGTTCTCGCGTCTACCAAAACCTGCCCCAGGTACACCAAACCCCATTAATACGCTTGTAAATCCAATTTAGATATATACTAAACGAGATGAAGAATTAATGTGAGTAAATCTAGCACTTTAATAATTGTTCCCTATGAAGGAGTCAGAAAAAAATCAAAATATATTGTTGGGTTCGATAGCAGTAGTATTCATGATGTTTATATGTTTACTACCGTCGTACGCCGAGGAATCACTCTGGGATAAATTGACAGCTTTTGAAGACCTTAGAAAGAAGATTTTAGTTCTTGACCAAGAAAAGCGCTATGAAGAAGCGGCGAAAATCGCTGAAAAAGTCGTAAATATAGGGGCTGAAATATACGGACCCGAGCATCCTAACGTGGAACTCGCATTAAAAAATTTTGCTGCGGTTCTGAATAATTTAGCAGAAGAGTATGTTAGTAAAGGAAGATATGATGAATCAGTATCATTTCACCTACGTGCTCTTGTTATAAGAGGGGACATACTTGGTATGTACTACCCCGATTTAGAACAATCTCTTTATAATATCGGTAATGTCTATCGCGCTCAAGGTCGTTATACGGAAGCAATAAGTTTATTCAAACGAGCTTTAGGGATAAGAGAAAAAGCTTTGGGGAAGGACCATCCTAGTTTGACAATCATTTTAGAAATACTGGCTGAAGTATATAGAAAAATTGATAAGACTGAAGAAGCAATTCTAATTGAGGACCATGCAAAGCAAATTCGGTTAAAAATCAAAAAATAAGTATTGCCGATCCTAGATTGAAGCTAGAAATTTAAAACTGAAAAACATTCATTCTTATATTTCTAGATAGACATGGGGATTTCACTCATCCTATTTTCTTGAGAAAGAAATGATAACTGACGGTAACGGTGCAAGAGTTTAACAAGAATTAAGCAACCCCCCCCCCACTGAAAGCAAAATTTAACGCTTCACGCTTGGTGACTTTCTTTCCTCCCATTGCTGGTTTTACCCAATGTTAATTAGTTTATTACTTCTTTGATAATCGACGACCTAATAGTGACTGTATAAAATCTATTTAGATTATGATATCATACATCAAAACCCGATGGAAAACACCAGGTGGATACCGTGAATTTTTTATTATCGCCTTACCGTTGATTCTAAGCACAGCTACCTGGAGTGTTCAAAGTTTCATCGACCGCGTATTTCTCGCATGGTATTCAACTGAGGCTCTAGCTGCAGCTTTGCCTGCAGCTTTGACACAATTCATATTCGTCAGTTTATTCCTTGGGACTGCCACTTATATCAATACCTTTGTAGCTCAATATATTGGGGCAAAACGCCCACATAATGTCGGGCCAGCCGTTTGGCAAGGAGCATATTTAGCACTTATTGGTCTATTATTTGGCCTAGGTCTGGGGGCCTTGTCTACACCCATCTTCAATGTAATCGGTCATGAAGCTTCAATTCGCAATGAAGAAATAACTTATTTTCGCATACTCTCTTACGGAATAGGGCCGATTATTCTCTCTGCATCAATATCATGTTTTTACAGCGGGCGCGGAAAGACTTGGACAATCCTTGGAGTCAATATTTTTGCCACCTTAATCAATATATTTTTAGATTATGGTCTTATATTTGGTAAATGGGGGCTACCAGCATGGGGTATTCGCGGAGCAGCATGGGCAACAAATATTGGTAGTTTTACTTCTGCCTTTATCTTCTTTTTATTAATTCTAAGACCTCGATATCGGGAACGTTATAACACACTACATGGATGGAAATTGGATATAAAATTATTTAAACGTCTAATTCGCTTTGGAGGTCCAAACGGTGTTAACTTCATGCTCGATATATTTACTTGGGGATCATTTGTCCTCATCTGCGGTCGTCTTGGCATAATAGAATCAGCAGCCACAAACATTACATTTAACATCAACAGCTTGGCTTTTATGCCATTAATCGGTGCGAGTATTGCAATGGTAACCTTGGTCGGGCAAAGGCTAGGGAATAATCGTTCGGAAGAGGCCGAATACTGTATCTGGACTGGACTTCAGGTTACTGTGGCATATATGAGTGTCATGGCTCTTATTTATTGGTTCCTTCCACATATATTTTTAATTCCCTACAGTTATGGCACTGATAATATCAATTTTGCCGCTGTTAAGGATATATCCGTAAAGTTACTCCGTATCGTAGCGATTTACTGTTTGTTTGACGCTTTCTACTTTGCCTTTACAGCGGCCTTGAAAGGAGCAGGAGACACCCGTTATATTATGTTTATGAATGTATCAATGGGGTGGTTGATAATTATTATTCCATCTTATCTCACTCTCACCTATTTTAATGGAAGTATTTACATTCTCTGGAGTTATATCTGTCTATATCTCATCGTGTGTAGTATTGTTTTCTACTTACGATTCCGTTCCGGTAAATGGAAATATATGCGGGTTATTGAAAATGCCCCTCAATGACAGAGGAAATGGTCGGCATCCAGAAGATCAAAATAGAAATTAAGGTGATTATTCCGTTAGTATGAATCCACATGCTTCTCCCAACAATCATGTGCCAGCCTAATATCCCAAGCTGCGATTTAACCGTTGAGAGACTATTGACCCCATTACGGATTGAAATTAAAGTCCTAAAATTTCATAAAGATTTTTATTTTTTAATAGTATTTTTTTAAAACTTTTTCATAATTCCCGAAAGAGATACTTTTATAAATAGCATGGGATAGATATTATCAATGGAACAAAAATTTAATAAAATTCTTTCTCTCGCTGATGTCCAAATTAATGGATCCAGACCATGGGATATTCAAATTCACAACAAAAAAGTATTTGCCCGCATCCTGAAAGAAGGTTCATTTGGCTTGGGTGAATCCTACGTAGATGAATGGTGGAGTTGTGAAGCTTTAGATCAATTGATTTATAAAATCACAAGAATAGGTTTACACGAAAGATTTGAAGCTCCATTCAAGCTCTTCAAGTTTTTACAACATAAATTTGCTAACATGCAGTCAAAAAAAAGGTCTACCCAGGTTACAAAACATCACTATGATTTGGGTAACGAACTTTTTGAACTTATGCTCGATAAGGAAATGCAATACACCTGTGCATATTGGAAAGATAATGATACCCTAGACAAAGCACAGGAAAATAAAATGCAGCTAATATGTGACAAACTTCAGCTTAAACCTGGGATGCAAGTCCTGGATTTAGGGGGTGGCTTTGGTACCCTGGCACGGTATATAGCTCGCAAGTATAAGTGTAAAGTGGTAGTTTACAACATTTCATCAGAGCAGGTACAATACTCTCAAAAGATCTGTGAAGGGTTACCAGTAACGATTGTGAACGCTGATTATCGCGATGCACAGGGAATATATGATCGTGTTGTGGCGGTTGGATTTTGCGAGCATGTAGGCTATAAAAATTTTCGCGCCATGATGGAGCTGGCTCATCGGACCCTTAATAATGAAGGGCTCTTCCTTATACAAACTATTGGTAGAAATACTTCATTACAGATACCATATGATGCCTGGATTCAAAAATATATCTTTCCTCATGGGCACCTCCCTTCGATCCAGCAATTATCCAAATCTGCAGAAGGTTTATTTGTGATGGAAGATTGGCATAGTTTCGGACAACATTATGACAAAACACTTATGGCTTGGAATGAAAACTTTACTAAGAATTGGAGTAAACTTAGTACCCGTTACGATCAAAGATTTTACCGCATTTGGAGATTCTATCTTTTAGCATGTGCGGGAGCGTTTAGGTCACGTGATATAAATCTTTGGCAAATAGTTTTATCTAAAGGAGGTATCCATGGTGGGTATGATTCGATAAGATGGTAACATAATCATTGTATTTATCTTCATATTATTCCCATGTAGAATTCTGGGAATTATATAATAAAAATGTTTATTGAAAAATTGAAGCCATGGAGCTAAAACAGATATGTAAATTAGCAATCTTTCCCCATACGTCACCTTTTGCTAACCAAAGACTAATTCGTATGGATTGCCCTACCCATCATTCATACTACCAGCGCATATTTCACACTGTTTTTATCACTGTTCTAGTTTTTGCTATTTGTAGTTGTACCACAGATCGAATATATGAAGTAGAAGAACCTCTTAATTCTGGTAGTATGACTTTGGGTGAGCACAAGTTGATCAAACTTCAAAAAGATCATGAAACAATATTTAAACGCATTGAAGAAAGCGATGATACGACGAAATTTAGTAATTTGGAACTTAATATTAGAAATCTGATAACTGATTATGAATCCTATCTCACTGAAAACCCTGAAGATGTCTTTGCCCTTATACTTTATGGAAAGCTATTAAGAAAAATTGATCGACTTGACGATGCACAGCTAGTGTTTCTAAAAGCTAACAGTCTCAACCCTAATTTAGCGGTAGTAAAACAACAGTTAGGGAATTATCACGCGGAAATAGGTAATTATGAAGAAGCATTAGGTTACTTTTTAATTGCTGTTCAGTTGAGTCCTGATACTGCAATTTACCCCTATCAATTGGGTGAATTACTTTACCAATTCCGTGATCTTTTTCTTAGTAGTGGGATGTTTAATCGTGATACACTTGACCGGCAAATGAGTATAGCTTTTGCTGAGTCAGCTCGCCTTGACCGCGCCAATATCGATTTTCAGTTTCGTTATGCTGAATCTTTTTATGATTTAGAGAACCCCGATTGGAACACGGCTCTTAAAGCCTGGGAGATTGTAGGTAATAGTGTGAAATCAGAGGTTGAGATAGCTGCCGTCCTTTTACATAAAGCTAATGTATTAACAAAATTGAATCTCCCAGAAAAAGCCCGTGAAATTATTAATAGCGTCACTGCCCCTGAACTTACAGAATCTAAAGAACAATTGTTAAAACAGTTACCATAACGTTCGCGATTTTAAGAGTCGTTTGATTCCACCTCAGTATAATTTATAAATGTTAATTAATGAATAAATCGAACACGGTTTCTAGAAAGTGGATCCTTAATTTTAAATTTGTAAGAAGATACTACGAAGTTATCTTCATTGAAGCACGTAATAATCTTGAGCCAATGGAAGATTCGGATCAATTTATCCAGGCTAAAATATGGACATAGATTACAAACAAGGCTTTGCGCTTTATTTAATATTATTAGCGAGTCTAAGCGTACATGAATGGGCGCATGCCGTCGTCGCTGATAAATTAGGGGACCATACTCCACGTTTGCAAGGCCGTGTAACTTTTAACCCCATTGCACATATTGATCCTTTAGGAACAGTTTTCATTCCTCTATTCATGATATTATTTTCTCCTGGATTTGCCATTATAGGATGGGGTAAACCGGTAATGGTAAATCCGCTCAATTTTCGTAACCGGGTACGGGATGATATTCTTGTAAGTATGGCAGGACCTGCTTCGAATATTCTCATTTGTCTACTAATGGTTGTTATTGGTGGGGTATTATTAAAATATGTTCCCGCAATAGGGGGTCTTCTTGGGCAGGTAATCCTGCTAAATTGTGTTCTGATAATTTTTAATATGATTCCTATTCCCCCACTCGATGGATCGCATCTCCTGAAACACGCAGTGGGAATGCGCGATGAAACTTATCTAAATTATGCGCGTTGGGGTTTTCTCATACTTATTATTCTGATTAATATTCCAGCGTTTAGACAGGTATTTGGTGCAGCAATTTATTTATCTGCCGAATTTTTTTATCAATTAATGTTACTTATAGTTGGTTAATTATCTTATTCCGTTGAAGTAGAGTAACCTTAATATCAAAGAGCGATCTCGTAAAGCGCATAACCGGAAAGTAAATTGGGGAGAAAAGTAAGCTTTGTATCCCAGTCACCTGATAAATAAACCTTTCTTTGAATCCTGATTTGAGACTCCTTACAAAATAATTCGAATTCATTGATTGTGACTGGATTTTCAGGGCTACTTTCATACCAATGCTGTGGATAGACATCATTGATAACTCGATTCCCTTTGAAGACCATATTGAATCGATTCACCCAATATCCATGATTAACAAATCCTATCATCACTGCCCGTCCCACGCGTAAAGCCTCAAAAATAATATTAGCTGGATTTATTAGTTCCTGAACAGTTCGAGAACAAATCACCACATCAAAAGTCTTATCGGAAAATTCTTTTAAAATGCCTCCAATTTCACCTTGATAAGCATTTACACCCCGTTTTATACAGCCATTTATTTTAATCGGATCAGTATCTACACCTACGCCATATATAGATTTTTCACTCTTAAGATTTTGCAAGAGTACACCGCGCCCGCAACCAAGGTCGAGGACTCTACTCTTAGGTTCTACCCACTCTGAAATAATTTCTAGGTCAATCTGGCGTTTACTTAAATTTCTTGTAACCATATTTAATCGTTCAGAAATGACCTGACAAAATTATAGAGCTCAGGTGCGTCGATTAGAAAAGAATCATGACCCAAATCCATATCTACTTCCGCGTAGGTCGCATTTTTACCGCAGCGAAGAAGTGCTGTTACAATTTCACGGTTTTGGCGTGGTGTGTATAACCAATCACTGGTAAAGCCTATAATGAGAGCACGTGCCTGCACTTTAGATAATATATCTTCAAGTTTGCCGGCCTCTCCGTGCAAATCGAAACGATCAATAGCTTTACTAAAATAGAGATAGGTATTAGCATCAAAACGATTGATGAAGGCCTGCCCTTGGTAGCGAAGGTATCCCTCGACTTCAAATTCTATTTTCGTCAGATGATGGCCTTTTGTATCTTTACGTCTATTGCGGCCAAATTTAATTTCCATTCCTTTATCTGAAAGATAGGTGATATGTGCCATCATTCTGGCCACAGAAAGCCCAACACTTGGTCCCTCTCCAAGGGAATAATTACCTTCCTTCCAGCCTGGATCTTGCACTATGGAACAGCGCCCGACCTCGTTAAAAGCAATGGCTTGCGCGCTTTGACGCGCAGCGGAGGCTAATGGCAGAATACGCTTTACTTTATCGGGATAATCAATTGCCCATTGCAAAACCTGCATACCTCCCATCGAACCACCAACTACACAATAAAGTTCATTTAAATTGAGGTATTCTATGAGAAGATTCTGTGCACGCACAATATCCCGGATTGTCAAAGATGGAAAATCTAACCTGTAGGGTTTTCCTGTACCTGGATCGACAGAACTGGGCCCTGTCGATCCCTGACAACCACCAAGACAATTACTACAAATGACAAAAAATAGGTTCGTATCAATTGCTTTCCCAGGTCCGACCATATTGTCCCACCAACCTGGCTTACGATCTTCAACAGTGTATTTACCTGCACAATGATGATCACCGCTTATCGCATGACAGATGAGAATGGCGTTATTTTTTTTGTCATTAAGACGGCCGTAAGTTTCGTATCTAAGGGTAAACCCGTTTATAGAACCTCCACCTTCAAAAATGAAAGTTTCTGTAGAGGTAAAATCTACATACTTCACAAGCCCTATATTTTTTGACAGATTGTCAGAATCTAATTCTATCTGAATTTCAGTCATTATTTTAAAAAAGTATTAGTTATTGTCTCTACTGTTCTGTGAGTCTTGTCTGACTATGTTCATGCAATAGATAATGTTTGTATTTAATCAATACCACTGCCACTGGAGATCGAGCTTCATCCTTTAAATATTATAAGTAAAAGCAAGTTTGAAGAACAGTATTCAAAAACTTGGCCGCTGCCTTTGAAAACACCTGGTAAGTGATCCTACCCTAAAAGCTTTTTATTATTATTTTCCTGCCTTAAAATTTGTAAGGCTAATTGCTTCCGCTCCTGCGAGTGTCGCCTCATCCATAATACGTACCATAGTGCCAGATGGTGCTGCATTATCAACTTCTATAATCACCGGTAATTTTTCCTGTCGACTAAGTTCTAGTACTTTCGCACGTACAGCATTGATACCAATTTCATTTTTCCCAAAAAATATCTGCCCACTATTTAAGACGGTGAAAACAATAGTTTCATTCTCCATCGCTTTTGCCTCAGCGGTAGGTTCTGGTTTGTTCACACCTAAACCTTGCTCATCGACAAATACAGTCGTTACAATAAAGAAAATTAAAAGAATAAACACCATATCGATTAATGGAGATATGTTCATCTTTATCTCTTCCTCGGCAGTTTTTAATTGGTGGTGTCTGCTCATTGTAAAATCAGATATTTATTATGCAGCGTGTAAACAGTTGTGAGATAGTGCAGCAATACTAGGCTCTTATATCAAGAATAATTTAATAAATTGGGCTAGAAGGAGTTTTTGAAAGATTATAAAAGAAATATAGAAATATTTCTGTGAACAACGATTCATTTTATCAATTTCTTTATCATTTAGCTTCTATTCCATTTAGCTGTTCTCAAATTCACTGATTTAATGCATTTTTATATTTTACTATATAACTTTTATAATACGTTTTCATTGATCTTTTATCTTTTTAAACCGGGAAAGAAGATCTGGTGTTATCCAAATTATCAATGTGCCCATTAACAATAATACCCAGATAGGTATCCCCAATCCCACAGGAACGAACCCTATAGCTATAGTTATAATTGCGGCAATTAATGCGTAAGGTAACTGTGTCCGTACGTGATCATGTGGTTCCACCTCACAAGAAATGGAGGCAACGATAGTTGTGTCACTAATTGGTGAACAATGATCCCCAAACACCGCTCCACTAAAAACTGCAGCTACAACGGTTGCAAGAATCAACTCTTGATATTGGCCAGAAGACGATCCCGTAATCGTAATAGCAACCGGTATTGATAGTGGCATCAAGATACCCATTGTTCCCCATGAACTACCTGTAGAAAATGATATCAAAGCACCTATGAGAAAAACCGTCGTGGGGAGTAAAAAAACTGGGAAACGCCCTGTTAATAGAAGTGATAAAACTTCTGCAGCCTTTAAATCTTCAAGCGTACTGGCCAAAACCCACGCCCCTATGAGAATAAGGATAGGTAAAAAAAGAGATTGCATCCCTTCCAGATAAATTTTGGACGGCACCTCCTGTCCGACTCGCTTAGGGAAGCAAAGAAATGCTGCAAGTGAAGCTACTGCACTAGCACAAACGAGAACCAAAGCGGAATTTGCATTACCGAATGCATCTGCTATGCCTTTAAATGTCACTGGATAGAGACATTTTGCCCCATTAAGATACATTCCTAAAAAGATACTAATTAATAGGATAAACACAGGAATGACCGCAACAGCCCAGTGGATATTATCTTCAACCGAATTAAATTTTGTTTTAACCGAGTTAGTCCGCGCTTCCATTTCATATTTTTTCATGGGACCGGGGTTAAAGTTTTTATATATAGCGACTGGAAGAAGGACGATAGTAAACCAGCAATAAAAATTATAAGGTATTGACCGAAAAAAAAGCGCATACGGTTGAACTTGATTCTCAAGCCCCAACTGTGCGTACCCTTCTCGAATCATGCCCAATTGATAGGCAATCCAAGTGGAAACAAACGCAAGACAGGCTACCGCTGAACTGGTGGAATCAACGATGTAAGCCATTTTTACTCGCGATACTCCACATTGATCGGCCAATGAACGTAACATACGCCCTACCATCATGCTATTGGCGAGCCCATCAAAAAAGCAGACTACCCCTAATATAAACCCACTTAATTGAACCCGTTTTGACGGATCTCTTCCTTTGTAGAGAAAGACTTTAACCAAAGCTTGTAACCCTCCACCTTTTTCAATAATGGCTGCAAATCCACCAAGCATAAAAGTAAATAGTATAGCACCAACCTTCCAGGGACTCTGGCCCAAAGGGATGAGATGATCTCTAAATAAGGAGACAAATGCCACAGCAAGATTTCCATTGGCAAGAATGATGGCCCCAGCCATTCCACCAGCAAAAAGACCGATTAAAACACGTTTTAATAATAAAGCTGTTCCAAGGGCAACTACACTTGGCCAAAGAGCGCGAAGTTGATTATCACTTAAAGCCCAAATAAATGCCAACCCCCAAAGAACAGTGACTAGTATTTTTCGAAAATTATCCGTCATATTTAATGCCCCTTGCGTAAAAGAGTATTATAGGCGAACCGATAAAGCGTAAAAATCCATATGGATGTCACAAGGTAGCCTGTTAATACTGCTGACACGTCAGTCTCTACTGACGCTCTGCACAAGGAAATAACAGTCCAATTAATAGCTAAAGCAACACCAATAATCATTATGTGGAATACGGACAAGATAATTGGGAAGTCACGATTTTGAATTGGAAAAATTAAAATATTAGTGGCAAAAGATAGTATCGTTGAAAAGATAACAAACGCTGGGGTCTGTCTCTTATACACATCTGACGCTGCCGAC
>PNEW01000059.1 GCA_002922725.1 Verrucomicrobia bacterium Opi.OSU.00C
AGATGTGTATAAGAGACAGCCTCTATCTAGAACTGATGAATGAAAGCGATCTAAACCATGAGATACGACCAGAAACGATATTAAA
This sequence comes from Verrucomicrobia bacterium Opi.OSU.00C, assembly GCA_002922725.1. Classification (GTDB taxonomy): domain Bacteria; phylum Verrucomicrobiota; class Verrucomicrobiia; order Opitutales; family PNEW01; genus PNEW01. Next base: position 86 of record PNEW01000059.1, read on the forward strand.
TCTTGTTACCGCGTTTATCAGTGAAGGCCTTTATGATGAGGCACTTCAGATCTTGATATCTTATCCTGAAACCTCTTCCCCGGCATATGTCTTGAGGCAAGGATTATTAGCTTTTCAACGAGGCAATCGAGAACTAGCTGAAGATATGGTAGCTAGTATAGTTTATAGGGAACTTAGTTCAACCGATCAGCCTTGGTATTACCTTTTAAATGGACTTATTCAGGAAGCAAAAGGGAACCAATTAGCAGCGATTAACTATTTTGACCAAGCAAGAGACCATAGTATGACCGAAACACAAAGGGCACAATTTGAGGCCGTTAGCTATAGAAGCAGACTTATTGCAGGTTTTGCTGATGAAATATTGCTCGCCGATTTAAAGGCCAAGCTAAATGCATCAAAAGGTGAACGTGCTGGGTACCAGTTTGCCAGAGCTTATGCTACAGCATTAGAACAAATGGGACGCAAGGAAGAGGCAATTCTTATCCTTGAGGAGCAGTTAAAATATATATCTGTTGATGAGAGAGATCTTGAAGATCAACTCTTGCTATTACTTGGATTGATTGCAGGTGAGAAAAGTGATCGGGGCAACTCTGCTTTTCAAAAATTATTGCGTGAAGGAAAAAACCGAAACCTTCAAAAGATTGGACTTATTTTGTTAGCACGCGAAGCCTTGGCGAACATTCCAACAAATAATTTTAAGTTAGTACTTGATGATCTCATCACTCAAACCTCCAAGCATCCATTATTAGATGAGCTCTACTTTTTTCGTGCGCTCATTTTTTTGGAGAGTAATAGATTTAATTTGGCGGAGAATGATGCCAACTCACTACTTGAAAGATTTCCAGGTTCAGTTTTGCATAATAGCGCTATTAGGCTCTTGGCGTATATTTCTTGGAAACGCGACCCACCTCAATATCGTACAACAGCAGACTATTTAAACAAATTGCGTGCCAGACTTCCAAAGGGTCGAGATCGATGGCACTTAGCCATTCTGATGGCTGATTGCTATTATCTTAACCTGGATTATGATAAAGCGGTAGATGCTTATAACCTGGCAATTTCAGAGATGCCAAGCGGGGAGGAGGGTGATAGACTTCTTTTTCAACAGGTAATGGCTTCTATTAAAGCCGGAAGAATAAAAGCAGCTATTTCACTTCTTGATGATGTAGAATCAGTTGAAGGCATCCAACACTTAAATCGATGGAGGGCTGAATGGAATTTGATAAATGAAATGAAATCACAGGGACAGATTAACGCAGCATTCAGTCGTTTGAACGATCTATTAAGTGAATCTGAAACCGTTTTAATCCCAGCAGAATTAAAACTACGTCTAATGTGGTTAGAGGCACAGCTTTCTATTGAATTACGTCAAGCAAAAGATACTCCACACCTTGCGGACCGCATTTTAAACACCTTAAATGATATACCGGACCAGACAATTACTGATTCACAGCGTGATCAAATAATAAGCCAGACGCTCCTTATTAAAGGTCAAGCTCTCTATATAGTTGAACGCGAGAGTGAAGGAAGAAAAGTTTTCGAAGATCTTCGCGAGAAATTCATTGGTAGTGAACCGACTATACTTTCCTATTTATTTGAATCACGATATTTTGCTGCGATTAACCGTATAGTAGATGCACAACAGAGGTTAATTGCAGTGGTTGATCGTTATCCTGAAAGCAAATATGCACCCATGGCATTGTGGGAAGCAGCTATATATGCAGAACAGCGCGGATTGAATTCCACATACCAGGAAGCAGTAGCTATACTTGAAAGGTTGATTAATGACTATCCCCAGCTTAACTTTATATACCATGCACGATTGAGGCAGGCGGATATATCACGAAAACTTAATGATTTCGGTACTTCCCAACTGATATATGAGGGGTTGATCATTCAGTACCCTCAACATCCAGAACGCTACCGTGCAGAAGTTTCATTGGCCGATAGTTTACTTGCGCAAAGCAGTCAAAATTCAGCAAGAATTGACGAAGCTCTTGCCATTCTTGAGCGACTAGTGGATTTACCAGATATACCTGTTGATCTTGTTGCAGAGGCTGGTTTCAAGTGGGGGTTCGCTTTATCGCTTAAGAAGAATTATTTGCGAGCTCAAGAAGTTTATTGGCAGGTTATCACACGATTTTTAATGAGAGAATCAACCTCTTTAGTGTTTAAAGTAAAGGGGCGCTATTGGTTGTCGCGAAGTATATTTGAGCTTGGCACACTGTTCGAAAAAGAGGAACGTTATGAAGATGCCCGGGAGATATATAAACTTATTCTTGATTATGAATTACCAGGATTAACCTTGGCGAAAGCTAAAATCAAAAAATTTTCCTCAACATAATAAAAGATAATTATCACTACAGTAATAATTAATTTAGAAAAAGTATAAATTTATAATGGAAATTATCGATTATTCATTGATAAAGCAAGGGGGGTTGATTATGTGGCCGTTATTGGCGCTTAGTTTAATAGCGTTAATTCTTTTTATCGAGCGAACACTTTACTTACACAGGGGGCAAATTCGTTCCAATGAATTTATCGAAGGAATTAAGAACTTATTGCGCAAACGACGTCTTCTCGAAGCACTTACAGTTTGTGAAGAAACACCAGGTCCTCTCCCTGTCTTGATGAAAGCTGCATTACTTAATTATAATCAAGAGGAAACACGAATGCGAAATTCCATTCAGGCTGCCGCGTTAGTACAAATACCATTATTGGAAAGACGAATTGGAACGATCGCTTCAATCGCTCGAATTACTCCTCTTCTTGGGGTGTTAGGTACTATTATTGGTATTATTAAAGCTTTTTTCAATCTGCAAGTTGCAGGTGCATATGCTCATCAAGGAATTCTTGCAAGTGGATTGGGTGAAGCATTAATTACTACAGCTACAGGGCTCTGCATTGCGATTCTTGCTTATCTTGCTCACCATTTTCTTCATGGTCGGTTGCGAGCGTTAGTTCATGATATGGAGTATGTTGGTAATGAGATCATGCAGTTTCTTTTGTACGATTTACCTGAAGAGGAAAACAAACATATTCCCCGTTAGCGATACCGTGAAACTTAACAATTTAGATGATCAGTAGTCCACTCAATCTTGACACTGAATTTAAGAGGAATCATCGGAATTTCGATATCTTTCCTTTTATCGATTTGTGCCTAATTGGATTGTTCATTGCTCTTTTTAATTCAAAATTTATTTTTGCTCCAGGTTTAAATATTGAATTACCACAAATTAATTCCCTGGAATTAGAAGGAGTTCCTGCAACTTCGGTTCTGACTATGGGAGAAAATGATATGATGATATTTGAAGGACAGATATTTAATATAGATTCTCTTAAAAAAAGATTTATAGAATTTTCAATCGAAAAAGATAGAACTAACCTAATCCTTCTTGTTAAGTTAGATAAGAATGTTGATGTTCAACAGATGATGAAGGTTCTTGATATCGCGCGACCTTATTTTTCTTCTGTGCAACTTGCCGCAGATGAAAAAAATCAAAGGACAGGTCAGTTTTCTAATGATAATAGGTGATAATTAATGAATAAGTTCCCAAAGATATTTCAAAAGAAACTCTGGCGGATAAGTTCAATCGTTAAAATAGCTATAATCACAGGAATCACAATTTATGTATTGGCATTTTTAACTTTTCACGTCGAAGTCCCATCAATTGAGACCGTGGATTTTTCTGAACCGTACATACAATATCCTAGCCCTGAAGAGAAAGAAATTAATCAGCTTATACGTGAACAAGCCGAGCTTTACGATTCGGCGCCATTATTTTTGCCCACATCCTGGAATTACGTTACAAATGTCGAAACCTTGTCTCTAGAAGTGCATAGTTCTTCTCTATTTCCTACTTATGAAGAAAAATGGACAATAAGTGATGAAATGCTGAAACCTAATATCAGTAGCGGGGTTTCAATAATTACACGTGCACGGGATTCATTGAAATATGAATATTGGGATCTCTTTTCCACCTTTGGGGAAGGAAAATATAAAGAAAACTGGATGTCTCTACGCATGGGGTGGGTAGAAGTTTATGATATGCTTAATAATAAAATTGTGCGTAGTGAAAGTTTGCCTGAAAATATAGATGAACTCAAAGAATTGCCATTATGGGCTCCTCTTGAGTTTCTTATCACGATCGATAATTTGGGACCTATAGGTGAGCCACTGTTATTGAAAGGCTCAGGTTCAGAAACGATAGATGCAATTCTTCGGGATTATATCTTGGAGCCTGTTTTTGGGGCCAGGCTAGTCCCAGGATATTATAAAGTCTCCATCGGTCCTTAATAATTTAAATGCCATATTATCTGATATTTTAGGCTTACCTTCCTTAAGCTAAAAATCCTTATATCTAATTGAATATTAGGGTTTTAAGAGCTAACTATAATATGTGAAATTAAGTTATCTGTAGTAAAGGTAATACGTTCAATGCCATGACGATTGGTAGCTTCACCTGTTTGACTATTTGTTGCATGCATTGAAAATGAAAACTCAATACTGCCCTTTTCGATTACTTTATAATTTACAACATTCCAGGTTACGTCATTATAAAGTACGAAAAATTTTCTCATCATATCACAAATAGCTTTTTTCCCTATATATTTTCCCGTTTGTGATGAATTGTAAGTAGCGTTGTTGTCAAACATAAGTAAGATAGCATTAAGGTCATGTTTGTTCGACAACCAAACATAATTTTGTGCTAGCTTTATTTGATCATCTGTAATTTTCATTGAAAGTAGTTAATTTAAATTATAAAGGGTTTGTCCGGTCTTTCGCAAAATTAAATAATCGAGATAATGATTGGCTGACAAATGAACCTTATTTACAATTACAAGAGGGTAGGGTATAATGTGCCAAATAAGGCGATTTTTAATAATAATGGCCAAATATTGAATGAAAACAAGGTTTTCATTGTGCTAAATTCTTTTGAGATAAGAATTATTTTGGGTTAAAATTTGATTTAATTTTAAAATGAGAGGTATTTGAGGTAGTGTGTGTTCGTTATTTTTAATATTTTTTCAATTATTCGTCAAAAATGATTGACTGAATAACATGAAAACCCAAACTTATGCAGCTTCACTCCAATCTCCTCCTATCAATAGGCTCCTTTACCTTCCAACGCCCTTGTAGCTCAGCCGGTAGAGCGCGTCCTTGGTAAGGACGAGGTCGGCGGTTCAAGTCCGCTCGAGGGCTCCATTATATTTTTTATTCTTATAATCACATTAACACTATAATATTCGTTTAAGTATATGGCTAAGGCAACATTCGAAAGAACAAAACCACATGTGAATGTGGGAACAATTGGGCATGTCGACCACGGCAAAACGACCCTTACTACGGGAATATTAAAGGTTCAGTCTGAAAGAGGCTTGGCTGAACATTTGGAATATGCTGAAATTGCTAAGGGTGGAACCGTCCGTGATGATTCTAAGATTGTCACTATTGCGGTTGCTCATGTTGAATATGAGACTGAAAACCGACACTATGCTCACGTAGACTGTCCTGGTCACGCGGACTTTGTTAAAAACATGATAACTGGTGCTGCCCAGATGGATGGAGCTATCTTAGTTGTCAGTGCAGCCGATGGGCCTATGCCGCAAACCCGTGAGCATATACTTCTAGCTAGGCAGGTAAATGTCCCGGATCTTGTCGTTTTTCTTAATAAAGTTGATATTGTCGATGATGATGAGTTGATCGAATTGGTGGAAATGGAAGTCAGAGATTTGTTAAATAAATATGAATTTGATGGTGACAATATTCCAATTATTCGTGGTTCTGCTCTAGCAGCTATGGAGAATAAACCTGAAGGTGTAGAAGCGGTACAGCAGCTTATGGGTGCTATTGATTCAAATATTTCAGAACCAGTCCGCGAAGTAGATCAATCCTTTTTGATGTCTGTGGAGGATGTGTTTTCTATCACTGGGCGTGGAACAGTTGCGACTGGTCGCATAGAACGAGGGAGAGTAAAAGTAGGAGAGACGATAGAAATTGTTGGTTTGAAAGAAACTCAGAGTACTGTTTGCACTGGTGTGGAAATGTTCCGCAAGATTCTCGATGAAGGTCAAGCGGGAGACAATGTTGGTATTCTAATGCGTGGTATAGAAAAAACTGACGTCGAGCGTGGCCATGTCATCGCTAAACCTGGAACTATTACTCCTCACACTGAAGCCAAAGCTGAAGTTTATGTATTGAATAAGGATGAAGGTGGTCGACATACCCCTTTCTTTAATGGGTATCGCCCTCAGTTTTATTTCCGGACGACTGATGTAACCGGAGTCTGTACTCTACCAGATGGTGTCGAAATGGTTATGCCAGGAGATAATCTGGGAGTCACTATCAGTTTGCAAAAGGCGATTGCAATGGAGAGTGGTCAGCGTTTTGCTATTCGTGAAGGAGGTCGGACGATTGGTGCGGGGCGTGTTACTGAGATCATAAAATAAAAGAAAATTGCGCCTATTAACGATAGACGAATCTCCCCTACAAACAAAGGAGGTTTTAAAATAACTAATTTACAACTTTTACGGGGAGGACAGTAGCTCAACTGGTAGAGCAACGGTCTCCAAAACCGTAGGTTGGGGGTTCGAGTCCCTCCTGTCCTGCCAGATAAATTATGGTAAACCCATTCCGCAAAGTAAGAATCTTTTTTAATGAAACAATTCAGGAGTTAAAAAAAGCTACCTGGCCAACTCGTTTGGAACTTAGGGATTCTACTGTAGTAGTCATTATTGCAACAATCATCATTGGGGTTTACATTACCTTGGCTGATTTTTCCGTCTATAATTGGGTTACCTTTTTAACAAAATTAGTTCATCCTGATTTTGGCGTAACTTCTTGACCTTAAATATTAAAATTTATTATATAAATGCCTGATACTGAAGAAATTATAGATACAAAATGGTATGTAGTGCAAACCCTTTCTAACAAGGAGCAAGCTGTGAAACGCTATCTCGAACGCTACCTTGTAAAAGAAGAAATGGATGTTTATATCAAGGAAGTGCTAATGCCTACTGAGACTATCACAGAGGTTAAAAATGGTAAAAAAACACAGAAAGTGCGAAAATTTTACCCTGGCTATGTATTTCTTCATATGCGCCTCTATGATGATGATGGGCAAATTTTACAAAACCCATGGTATTTCGTGAATGGGGTAGATGGTGTCATTGGTTTTGTAGGTGGTAATAATCCAATGCCTTTAAAAGAAACTGAAATTAACCGTATTCTCTCTCAAGTCCAGGAGGCAGATGGAAAAGAGACACCTAAGGTTACTTATGAAATTGGTGAAGAGGTAAAAATTACTGATGGCCCCTTTCTCAATCTTAATGGAAATATTGATGAGATCGATCCGGATCGTGGTAAACTAAAGGTGTCGGTATCTATTTTTGGGCGATTTACTCCAGTGGAGCTCGAATATTGGCAAGTGGAACGATTGAGTGATTAAATAAATAATGTCTAAAAAAATCATTAACGAAGTCAGGTTACAGTTATCAGCTGGAGCCGCGAATCCGGCTCCACCTGTGGGGCCTGCACTTGGTGCTGCTGGTGTTAATATTATGGGGTTTTGCAAAGAGTTTAATGCTAAAACTAAAGACCAAGCAGGGCTTATTCTCCCAGTAGTTATAACTGTTTATGCCGATCGATCTTTCAGTTTTATTCTTAAGTCACCTCCAGCAGCGGTATTGTTAAAAAAAGCGGCTTCTATTGCAAAAGGTTCTGGGACCCCAAATCGTGAGATGGTAGGTAAAGTAACGCGTAAACAATTAGCTGAAATTGTGCATATAAAAAATAAAGATTTGAATGCTCTAGATGAAGACAATGCAATTAAGATAATCGCAGGTACTGCACGTAGCATGGGAATCGAAGTACTCGACTGATTGTCTATACTATACTCTATATAATAAATAATTTAAAATATTGTGAAAATAGGTAAAAGATATCGCAACGCACTTGAGGGGTATAATTCTAGCCAAAATCATTCACTTAATGATGCAGTAGAATTACTTAAAAAGATGCCAAAAACTAATTTTGATGAGACAGTTGAACTCTCTATCCACCTTGGAGTTGATTCACGGCAAAGTGATCAAATGGTTCGTGGAGTTGTTGATTTACCCAATGGTAGTGGCAAAAAAGTACGCGTAATAGTCTTTACTGATGATCCTGAAACAGCGCTTGAAGCAGGAGCTGATTATGCAGGTAAAGATGATATGATTAAAAAAATACAAGAGGGTTGGCTGGAGTTTGACGTAGCCATATCTGTTCCTAAAGCAATGAAAGAAGTTAGAACAATTGCCCGTATTCTTGGCCCCAGAGGGCTTATGCCAAACCCCAAAAGCGGTACCGTATCAGATGATATAGAAGGTGCGGTTAAGGCAATCACACAAGGTGGTCGAGTTGAGTATAAAATGGATAAACAAGCTAATATTGGTGTTGTTGTTGGCAAACGTTCATTCAGCCCAGAACAACTTTCTGAAAATATCAATAGTGTTTTTGATTCAATAGGCCAGGTAAAGCCGGAAGGAATTAAAGATAAATATATTTTAAGTGCTACGTTATCGGGTACTATGAGTCCTGGCATTAAGTTGGAGCCTGCAGAATACTCCAAATATTAGCGGTTAATTTCAAAAATTTAATAACTATTATGAGAGAAGAGAACAAATACCTTGTTCAAGAGGTTGGTGATTATTTAGATAAATCTGATTATGTTTTTTTTACTGACTATAATCGAATCACAGTAATTGAAACTGCTGAGTTAAGAGGTTCGCTTGCTGAAGAAGACGCTGAATTTCATGTTGTAAAGAACAGTGTACTTAATATTGCAGCAAAAGAACGTGAATATCTTGATTATGAAAATTGGCTGTCAGGCCCGACAGCTCTTGTCAGTGGTGGGAGTAACCCTTCAGGAGTCGCAAAAGTCCTTGAAAAGTTCTTAAAAGATAAAGGAAAAGTAGAAATTAAGGGTGGTTATCTTGGGAGAAAAATCTTGCAGACTGATGAAGTCCAAAAGCTGGCTAAACTCCCAACTATTGATTTGCTTAAAGCACAGCTCCTAGGCTTGCTTAATACTCCTGCACAACGTATAGTTACTATTCTTCAAGCAGGACCTAAGGATTTTCTAAATGTGATCCAAGCTAAAGCAAGGAAAGAGGAGTCCGCAGCCTAACTGGGGTCAAAATTACTACTCAATATTAAACCTTTCATCTTTCATTAAAATAAAAAATAAATATCAATAGAATTAACAATACCAAATATCTAAGAATAGGTTAGGGGAAATGTTCTCTTAAATATTAACTCAGCTAAGTAGTGATGCTAACCGTTCAAGGAGGAAATTATGGCAGAGATAAAAAAAGAAGAAGTTATTAATTGGCTCAGTAATCAATCTGTAATAGAAATTGCAGATTTGGTCAAAGAGCTTGAAGATAAATGGGGTGTCAGTGCAGCTGCACCCGTTGCTGCTGTTGCAGCTGCACCAGGTGCAGCTGAAGCAAATGCATCTTCGCAGGAAGCAAAAACTGAATTCGATGTTATACTCAAATCTTTTGGGGGTAATAAGATTGCTGTCATTAAAGAAGTAAGATCGATTACAGGGCTGGGTTTGAAGGAAGCAAAAGACCTAGTGGAGAGTGCACCAAAGCCGATCAAGGAAGCTATCGATAAAAATGGGTCAGAGGAAATAAAAAAGAAACTTGAAGCTGTAGGTGCTGAAGTGGAGATTAATTAAAAACTGAAATCAGAAAAAACAATCAACTATAGTTTGGTATGTATTAACTGATTAGGGGGTCTTCCTAATCGGATGAATTTACTATTGCCTGTATATATATATTCCAAATCTAGTTAATTATTAACCTATAATCTTTAAGTAACTAACTCATGTCAAAACGTATTAATTTTGGTAAACTAATTGAGGTCATAGCACCCCCAAATTTGATAGAGAATCAAATTCAATCATTTGATGCTTTTTTACAGACTAAAGCCTCACCAACCCAACGAAAACCTTTCGGATTGGAAGCGGTTTTTAATGAAGTCTTCCCGATCGAAAGCTATGATAAACAATCCCATTTACAGTATGTTTCATACAGTATTTCCGGGCCGAAACTTACTGAATTAGAATGCATACGTGAAGGTGTTACCTATGCGATTTCTCTTTACGTTAAATTACGTCTTAATGAGGAAGATGCGATTAAAGATGAAGAGATCTATATGGGTGAAATGCCAATGATTACAGAACGTGGATCGTTCATCATTAATGGTGCAGAACGCGTCGTTGTTAGTCAGCTCCATCGCTCTCCAGGTATTTGTTTTGAAGTGACACCACATACGAGCGGTAAATTGCTATACAGTTTTCGCATAATACCCGATCGCGGGACTTGGCTTGAAACTCAATTCGATAATAACGATCTTCTTTATGTCTACCTCGATCGTCGTCGTCGTCGTCGCAAGTTCCTTATTACTACTCTTTTAAGAGCAATGGGTTACAGTTCAGACTTTGATATCCTTAATTTATTTTATACCATTGAAGAGATTAGTCTTGAAAAAGCTCTAAACCAGCAAAATTTAAGTCGACTGGTTTTGGTTGAAGACGTCATAGACACTGAACGAGCTGTAGTTCTCGCTCGGGCTTTTGAACCATTAACTAAGACTATTATTCGTTCTATTGAGAAGAGTGGACTTGCAAGTGTACGTGTGATTGATACTTCTGACGATGATGGTGCTATAATTCGTTGTCTAAAAAAAGATCCTACCCGCAATGAAGAAGAGGCGCTTAAAGATATATACAAACGGTTGCGACCTGGTGAGCCTTCTACAGTACCCAATGCAAAAGCACTTTTAAAACGATTATTTCAAGATCCGAAACGTTATGATCTTGGACGAGTTGGACGCTATAAACTTAACCAAAAATTGGGCCTTAACACGGATTTGGAAGTTCGCATACTCAACATCGAAGATGTTGTTGAAGCTACACGTTATGTTGTTCGTCTTAAACGAGGCGATGGGGTAGTTGATGATATAGACCATTTAGGTAGCCGCCGTGTTCGTACGGTTGGTGAATTATTGATGAACCAATGCCGAATAGGTCTGGCGCGAACGGAACGTCTAGTAAAAGAGCGCATGACTCTATACGATCAAAGTGTTGATTCTATTACTCCCCAGAAATTAATAAATCCCAAAGCCTTGAGCACAGTTATCCGTGACTTCTTTGCGCGTAGCCAGTTGAGTCAGTTTATGGATCAAATAAATCCGCTTGCCGAACTTAAGCATAAACGTGCCCTATCTGCCTTAGGGCCAGGTGGACTCAATCGGGAGAGAGCTGGATTCGAAGTACGTGATGTACACCCCTCCCACTATGGACGTATTTGCTGGTTTAGAGCTTTTTCAAGACTAATCTCTTCAATGGTATAAAATAAATTAAGGATATCAAA
>PNEW01000060.1 GCA_002922725.1 Verrucomicrobia bacterium Opi.OSU.00C
ACTTTGATTAGTCAGAATAACTTTAAGTCTGATAATACTGCTCAACCTACATTGAGTGTTGATGCTACCTTTGCCAATGAGGATGGCGATGCCATCTCTGTTACTACTGAAGAACTCACTATTGAGTGACGCTTAAAGGTGTATTCCCTTTTTCACCTCCGCCGTGTACAAGGTAATGGATATATTAGAGCCATTCTGCTGTATGTGAATAACCCCCCCTACCCCCCTAAAATATCAGGGAAAAGTAATTAATTTCAGTTAGCGAAAGCCTACACTTATTACTCAGCACCAGACCAAGGTAGCTCGAATCTTTGAAAAGGTATTTAACCAGTGAAATATTCTTTATGAGTTTACTTGTTAGAATTTGACAAGGTCTTTTAGAAACCGCTCAATAATCACCTCTTTAGATACTTTTAAAATTAAAATATACCCAAAATATGAGTAAACGATCACACATAATGCAATTGGAAGCATTAGAAGCTCGTCAATTATTGGCAACAGTAGTTGGAGGTGGTGAAGAAGTAGGATCAGACATATCCTTCCAGGGTAATACCTACGACCAAATCTTAATGACCGGTGCGTCAGTCTCAGTATCAGCAGATGCAGGACAAATCGTTCGTGTATCAGCAATAGACAGTAACGATGACATCGTGCAGTATGAATTTTCTGGGTCAGGGACGATGAGCATCTCCCTAGACGACTTTGAAGCCGCGGCAGCCCCAGTGAACTACGAACAAGATGTAGAATATGTAAAGGGGACAGCGAGCATCACAATAGAAGGCAGTGACTCGAGCACAAACGTATCCGTATCGACGGTAGGTGAAGTCACCTCCCCAGTCTTTTCGACATTAGATAACGGAGCCGACCTTGACGGTGTTGCCGACATTGCAAGAATCACGATTGTAGCAGACCCGACAAATCCTGGTGGATCAACCTTTGGTGGGATCCGCACAGCTAATGCACGGTTTGCAGACGACAGTGGCATTGTTGGAATATCAGGCGCTAATGTAGCGGTACAAGGTCCTGTCATTATTGGTGACATAGACGCAAGTGACACAGGCGTTCCTTCCTTAGTATTTGGAGCAAACTCCCAATTTGGAACCTTACAGGTAGCCGGTGGTGATCTTGCCCAGACTAATGGTGCAAATATCGAGGATAATGGAGTAGGCAATTTCCATTCGGTTAACTTTATAGCTGGGACGACCTCAGACAATGTAGCACAAGATGCCGATGTAATGGCTGGAACTCTGGATGGTAACAACAACAACTATAATATTGCGACACTTGATGCAACCACAGCGGTTGATCTTGATGGTCTGAATCAATCTGACATTGATGCGATTTTTGATGGTGTAACCTTTACCGGTGATGTCACAGTTACTGGAGATCTCGAAGCACAGTATGAAATATCTGCCGCAGCTTTTCGTGGAGACTTGACTCTTGATGGCGAACTTGAAGGTGCAATTGATATCACTGGAGATCTCGATGGAGACATTATCTTAGCTGGAGTAACAACTGATACAGAAGACGAGGGAGCAGGAGATCGTGCAAACAGTGGCAACATCACGATTGGTGGTGACCTAGGTGGAAGCTTTGTAACAGGAGCAGCAGCCGACACAGATGCTGTCGATTATAGCGGAACATTAAGAGCACTCGCAATTGGTGGAGTAGACATCAATGGTGACTTTAGCGGATTGATCTCAACTGATAAGAACAACAGCAACGACTACACAGTCGGTGAAGGTGCCATTGGCGATGTTAATGTTACTGGTGACGTAGCAGAAGGTGAATTTGAAGGTATTACTGGAATCGGCAACATCACAATCGGTGGTGATATAACAGAAACTGACGGTAATATAACATTCTGGACTTCTGGCGACACAGGTGGAGACGACTATTTGGCGAACATCGGAACTTTAACAGTAACGGGTGACGTTAATGTTACCGGCGTTGGATATCTTATAGCTATAGCTGTGAATGGAAACTTTGGAGATATCGCCCTAAATGGTGGTGGAACTTCAGTTGGATACATTCTTGCAAATGGTGATCTTGGGGCAGATACCACAGGATCAATTACAATTACTGGCGGAACGACAGCTGGAGTTGCAATGCTGGGTGTTTTCGCAGCTGAAGACGACCTTGGGGCCATCACAGTAACAGGTGACGGAACTTCAGGAACAAGCTTCGTGTTAGATAACGCTGCTAATACTGGAATCGTAGCCGACACAGGAGATGTTGGTGCCGTCACGATCAGTGGTTTTGATACAATAACACTGACAGATGGTATTACATCTACGGCTGCTGATATTGGTAATATAAGTTTTGATGCAAATTCCGCTACGGATGATGCAGGAACCGTTACATTAACTGATGGATGGCAAGCTGGTGGTGATACAGGAACAATAGCTATTACTGCTGATACCATCAATATTGATGGTACAATAGCAATCACAGGTACAGCAGGCGATATAACGCTTACTGGTGACGCAGATGTTGATGCCGACACCACTGCAGCGTCGATGGGCGCCTACAAAGTCGATGGTGACGCCGACTTTGCTAATAATATAGGAATTTTAGTAACAGGAGCCACAACATCATTTGAAGTAACCGGTGATGCGGTATTATTAGCAGGGGCTTCCGCCAATATCCAAGTTGGAAGCATAGGTGATATAACTATTGGTGGTGGGCTCGACATGAGTGGCTCATCAGTGGCTTCAATTGATGCTAATGACGGAACAAGCGCACTTGATGCCATAGGTGACATTAGTATTGGAGGATTGACCCTTGGAGCAAATGACGTATTTGATATTTCAGCTAGTAGCATTGGGGACATAACCATATCTGCAGCGCTTACAGCTTCTAGTGAGAGTTTAGTCACAGACTTAAGTGTCTCAGCGTTACCTAATTCAGAGGCCGGAACTGACGGTGAGACCGTAGAAACTGACGGAAGCGACCTAGGGAACTATTCGATTGGTAACATAACGGTCGAAAACACCAATACGATTGGAATAGCTTCAACCTCATTATTTGATAGCACAACGGATAACAATAATGTATTCCTTGCTTTGGGAGCGATAGGTGATATCACACTGTCAGGTGGAGGAAGTGAAAACGTGCAGACATCACTCTTTAAAGCATCTACTGATGGTGCAGTATTTTACGCTTCAGGTGCCTCGAATGGTGATTATAATGAACTAAACACAGCATCCATAATCTACTGGGATGGAAACACAGGTACTGCAGAAACCTACTCAGACTTGAGTGGAGGAACAGTAACAATTGGAAATGTATATATTAATACAGCATCCGCTGCTGCTTCGTCAGACCCTGACACTATCCATGATGCCCAGGGTGATAATACCACAACTGCTTGGAGTGGACTTAATATATTTGCTGGTGTAACTGCCGGTGCCACAGCTATGGATAACGCGTTCGATGACGTCAGTGGTAATACTACATTAGCAGGAGGTAGTGAGACCATGGTAGCTCAAGATGCCGACCTTTCTGGAACAATTGGTACGATAACTGTCACAAATAAAACGCAACAGCTAACAGTACCAGCAGGAGTAGATACTGCTATAGCAAATGCAAAACCAGAAACAGCCTCTGATTACTTCTCGGGTATCGTTGCAGCGACATCAGTAGGAGCTATTAATGGTGCAAGTTACACTGCAGATGCTAGCGGAGAATGGGTAGAAATTGGTGCAGCTAGCGGTGGAGCAGCAGATACTATGAATGAAGAAGAATTGATAGTATACATTGCATAAACTAACTTTAACCCTTCTGGGAATTAGGTAACTGATCTCCCAGAAAGAATTTAACAAAGGCGTGTCCAAATGGGCGCGCCTTTGTTGTATATTAATTTCATTCGCCAAGTTTTTGATGTCACCCACTGAACCTGTGGTATGTAAAAAATACCTCCGCCGTTTACAGGGTAATGGATATATTAGAGCCGT
Source organism: Verrucomicrobia bacterium Opi.OSU.00C (assembly GCA_002922725.1). Taxonomy (GTDB): domain Bacteria; phylum Verrucomicrobiota; class Verrucomicrobiia; order Opitutales; family PNEW01; genus PNEW01. The sequence continues at coordinate 3,957 of PNEW01000060.1, forward strand.
TCCGCTGTATGTGAAATACCCCCCCTTACCTCCCTAAAATATCAGGAGAGAGTCATTAGTTTTATTCAGCGTTATCCTTGGATATTGGTGAGTTTGTTGTAACTTATGTTGTAACTTTGGCATAATCACACAAAACCAATATTCATAAGACAATTATATATAAATACTTACAGAAATATAGGGTGTGTAAGGATTCAAAATACCTCATTAACCGCTTGTCTCATCGCTTCAATTAAACCATCAATATGACTTTCATTCAAGGCAAGTGATAAGCTGTTCATCGTTAAATTATGCGAGAGAAAATATCCCTTTTGTAATAGCGCATGGAAAATTGAGTGTGCAATTTTTGTGTCTGCGGTTGCTATATTACGATAGTTAACTGCTTCCTTATTGGAAAAATAAATACTGAATACCGTTCCTAGGCCAACAACTTGTGCATCTATTCCCCGTTCGTAGAACAAGTTTCTTAATCCTGTGTACAAGCGTACACCTAATCCATTTAGTCGATCAAATGCTTCAGGGGTCAATTGTTCTAGTGTTGCTAATCCAGCAGCCATAGCTAATGGATGCGCGCTGAAGGTACCACTCTGAAAAAACCCTGTTGCCCCTAAGGTATTATCCAACAAACTCATGATATCCGCACGACCTCCAAATGCCCCAACTGGTAAACCGCCTCCTACTAGTTTGCCAAAAGTTGTTAAGTCTGGCAAGAGTGAGTATATTTCCTGCAACCCTCCGGAGCTTAAACGAAAGCCAACGATTTCATCAAAGATGAGCAAGATGCCTAATTCTTTCGTGATTTCACGAACGAACTGCACGAAATTTCTATTGAGGGTCATGATCCCGGCTTTGGGATCAAAAATAACACACGCTAATTCGTTGCAATTGTCATTTAACAAACGTTTCACAGAAACTTCATCATTATAAGGCAAAATAACAACTTCCTTGGCCGCATGTGGTGAAGCACCGCCCGCACCAGATACTGATGCCGGAGCAGCTGCAGGACCGGCTTTATCCAAAGGTGGAGCTACACTGACTTCAACGGCATCATGGCTTCCATGATAACCTCCTTCGAATTTTGCTATTTTAGAACGTCCACTAAAACCACGCGCTAACCGAATTGCATGTAAGGTTGCTTCAGTACCAGAATTACAAAAGCGAATTCTTTCCAAAGATTTCACTCGACGGCACATTGTTTCCGCAATTTCAGCTTCAACTCCGGCATGGGCGCCTAATGCAATTCCCAGTTTTATCTGTTTTTCAATTGCCTGGATTATCGAGGGATGATTATGGCCCAGAATCTGCGTTGTATGGTGACCAACAAAATCAATAAATCGTCTTCCATCTAAATCAAAAAGGTAACACCCCTCTCCTTTTTCCATCGTAAGTGGGTAGGGTGTATAAAAATAAGCTCCTTTCGCTCCACCTGGCATCGTAATTGAGCACCGTTCGAAATAAGCTCGTGATTTTGGGCTTTCAGCACGATAATTTTCTTCCAACGAATCGATAGTTTTCGTTTTTGATAGTCTTTCTACTATATCACTCATCGCGTATGCTTTCAGTTTTAGATAATATTATTTGAACTAAATTGTTTTAACAACAAAGAGTTGATTGCGGCTCCTCAGAGCCAACGGTCTAGGATCAGTCAATTGGACAATGGGGAAAACTGCATCATCAATTTTATCTGGTAACTCCATTACATGCTCTGCATAATCCCATTTATTATAAACAATATATGCGCGGCGGAAAATCTCAACCTCCAACTTATATTCAATAGAAAAATCTGGGACTAAAATTAGGCCGGTATCAACCTGCCAAGTATCGTGCTTGTGCCTGATGTTCATAACCGTTACCGGATACTCTAATACAACGTCTATCTCTTTGTCATCCTTTAACGTTGTGTAACTAGTTCTTCCAAGGATAGGCATGTTTTTCACCACCGCATCGTACACCTCTTGATATTCTGTCATCTCAACAACGTCATTGAAATTTCTTATGGCCATATTCATTTCTGTAATCGTAGAACCTTTTCCGTCATGTGTAGGTACAGTTTCACCAAGTCGATTGGCCAAACGTGAAAATCCTGGGGCATCAGCAAAATGTTTAACAAACATTAATTGATCACCTTCGGAGCAAACAAAGTGAACATCTAACGTCGGTTGGTGAAAAATATTTTTTTTAACATACATTTGTTCACCCGCACAGGGATAGCCTAAATAATACTGTTTAAATTCTTCATCTTCTCTCCGAATTCGACACCCTGCATGAAGTGCCACCCGTGGAGTATGATCATCAGTAGGGCTCGACCATTGAACAAAAGAATTATAAAAATCAATTTTTAAAATATCGTTCATTTTTTAATAAATTATAATAGTAACTTTAATTTTTCATTATACCTTACCTGAACATTTTTTCTATTCATTAGAAGATCCCTTCCAGGTAAGAGGCGAGATTATTTATAAGTTTTATAAGCACTAGATTATATTTGATTCTTTACCACATAATTTATAAATTTAAAATTTCACTCACTTAATACCCAATTGACCATAATTGGTTTTTACCGATGTTCATGTTTTATATAAAATGGATTTCGAAATTCCGAAAGCAAAAATAAGACAATTTGAAGTTGACGGATATTTTATATGTAAGTCAATAATCCCTGAAGGGGATCTTCAGTGGACAAAATAGAAGCAAAAATGGATCTTTTAGATACTGATGTAATTGGAATAAACCATTTTAAAAGAGGGAATATCAATAATTGATAATAATTTAAGTAACACCTAATATTTTACTTTAATAAAATAATTATAAGTGTCCGATCCATTCCTATCGACTTGATATCCTTAGTATTTGGCAATGATATTGCCTTTACTAAAAATATGGATCGAAATTCTTATAAAAATCAACATTACTTCATCTACATCAAGGTGAATTAACCTTATCTAAATCTCTTTTACCTCTCAATATATTTAACTAAAAAAGAAGATTAAATCCAAACATAATTCACGTCTTCAGGGTAGTATAATTGCTCATACTTGATAAATACAAACCTGTTTGGCAATACTCTAACTATGAACAAAAATGAAATTGCCAGTATTCTTGATGAGATTGCTGTTCTATTAGAATTAAATGGTGAGAATTTTTTTAAAGTACGTGCTTATCAAAGTGCAGCTCGTACCTTGCAAACCATGGATGAGGAACTTGGGGTTGTTATAGGTGAGAGTCGACTTAAGCAAGTCCAAGGAATAGGTGATGCATTATCAAAAAAGATTGAGATTTTATATAAAACTAATGAACTTAAGTATTACAATGATTTGAAAAAATTAGTACCAAGCGGTCTTGTCGAAATGCTGGAAATTCCTAGCCTTGGAGCCAAAAAGATAAAAATTCTTCACAGTGAGTTAAAGATCGACAATATCGAAAAACTAGAGAAAGCCTGCCGTGCTGGAGAAGTTAAAGTTTTGGATGGATTTGGGGAAAAAACAGAGGAAAGAATTCTTGTTGGAATCAAAACCCGTAAGGCATATAAAAAACGTCATCTTTGGTGGAGAGCAAACATGATTGCTAAACCTATAATTGAAGGTTTGCGATCACTTAAGGAGGTAGATATAGCTGATTGTGCTGGAAGCCTACGTCGAGGGATGGAGACAGTGGGAGATCTGGATTTCATTGTTGCTTCAGAAAGCCCTATTCCTGTTATGAACTGGTTTACCTCGCGAGAAAACGTAGCTGAAGTTACCGCTAAAGGAGAGACAAAATCCAGTGTGCGGTTTGACACAGGTTTACAAGCAGATCTGCGCGTCGTCCCTTTTGAACACTATTACTTTACTTTACATCACTTCACGGGTTCTAAAGAACATAATATTAAAATGCGTCATCGAGCACTGAAACTAGGTTTCAGTTTGAGTGAGTGGGGTTTAACTCCTGAGAAGAGTATTACAGAAAAACCAATTAAAGAGATACAAAGTGAGAAAGACCTATTTGAAAAACTCGAATTGAACTATATACCACCTGAATTACGAGAAGGTCGAGATGAAATCGAGGAAGCAGGAAAAGGTCAACTCCCACATCTAATTGAGGAGAAAGCTATCCGTGGTGTCTTTCATAATCACACAACAGCTTCTGGTGGTAATAATACCCTTAAAGAAATGACCTTTGCTGCAGAATCGTTCGGGTGGGAGTATTTTGGAATCGCTGATCACTCTAAAGCCAGCTTTCAAGCTAATGGATTAAATGAAGAACGTATCGAAAAACAAATTATCGAAATAAATAAGTTGAATAACTCTAAAACGTTTAAGATTCATATTTTCACAGGAATTGAATGTGATATTCTAGCTGATGGAACACTTGACCTTGCTCCTTCTATCCTTTCTCAACTGGATTATGTCGTTGTATCAGTACACAGCTCATTCAGTCTGTCTGAAGATGCACAAACTAAACGAATTATTCGCGCATTAGAAGAACCTAACACTACTATGCTAGGACACTTAACAGGGCGGCTTTTGCTTCGTCGTGAGGGCTATAGAATTAACGAGCATAAAATAATCGATGCTGCCATTGCCAATGGAAAAATTATCGAGTTGAATGCCAGCCCACTACGCCTAGATATGGACTGGAGGTTATGGAAACATGCTGCAGCTAAAGGATTACTCTGCAGCATAAACCCAGATGCCCACAATACCAAAAACTTGGATTATATCCAAGCAGGGGTATTAACTGCACGCAAAGGAGGATTGACCGAAGACAACATTTTTAATACACGATCGCTTTCACAAGTTAAGTCTTATTTATCAAATAAATAAATATTACAAATAAGTTTAAAGAAGATTCAATACGCTATCCAGTTCATCGCGTGTATTGAAAAAATGAGGTGAAAATCTCAACCAGAATTTTTTATCACGTGTCTGTCGTAATGAAACTGTAATATCTACCTCAGACAGTTTTTTGTGCAATATAGCCATGTCGATATCCTCTTTACGACAAGAAGTGATACCAGACAGACGATTCGTATCTGAACTCGCTAAGATGTAGCCCTTGTCAGTTAAAACTTCCCTTAAATAACGCGTATGACTAAGTATTGTCTTTTCTACTTCATCCAACCCATAGTCCAATAACATTTGAATAGCGGCGTGCATACCCACTAAACCAACGAGATTCGCACTGCCTGCTTCATATCGTCGTGCATCATTCTTAAATTCAATTGTTTCCGGAGTGACGTAATTTGGACAAATAACATTACTCCAGCCAAGGATACTAGGTTCAAGTAATTCGCGAGCTTTTGGACTTACGTAAAAAATACCGGCTGCACAGGGGCCAAGGAGCCATTTATGTGAATCTGCAGCAAAAAAGTCCACAGTCCTAATCGGAGTTCTTATTGCACCTAGGGTTTGAATGCCATCTATACTAAAAAGGATATTTCGCTTCTTTAACCACGCACCAATTCTGTCAATATCAATTTGATATCCACTAATGAAGTGAGCTGAAGAAAGTGCCACGAGACGTGTATTATCATCAACACACATAATGATATCATCCAGTGTAATGCACCCTGGCTCAGAAGGGAAGATAGGTCGTAGTTCAACCCCACGTTTCTCCAGGTTCATCCAGACAACAGTGTTTGATGGGTAATCATCGGGAGCATAGATGATATTCTCACTGTGTTTAAATTTCAATCCATTGGCGACAAGAGACAAGCTGATCGAAGTAGGTCCAATTAATGCAATATCTGCTGAATTGCATCCCAGCAAATCAGCGACAAGTTTTCGTATTTCACCAAATAAGGTTGGTGTAAAAAGCAATTCTTGGTCACCTTGAGTCGCACGATTTACATATTTGCTCATCGCATCAGCTACACACATTGGTAAGGAACAAACTGCTGCATTAGCGAGAAATATCCCCTTTTTAGCAACTGGGAATTCTTGCCATCTTAAGAGTTCATTATTGTGTATTTCTTCGATCTTCATATCCTAAACTACAACAGTTTCTCACTGAGAAATATATTTTTAGTATTTAAAACAATTTTAGTACTGAAATATGAACTTTTCCCTTCCGCGTAAGAATATTGAACAATTGCATAATGAACCGATTATATAAGACATCTTAGAAAGGGAAGAGGATATTTAAGTAAAGTTCCACCTTTTTTTTCTCTTTATCAAACATAACTGTAAGGTTATTAAAATATAAGCCATTCAGATAACTTATGCTCAATTAGGAATCCTATATATCAGGATAAAGACCGCTTGATTTTCTCCTCGAACTCTGGGAAGTAATCTCCTATTATCTGAAGATCGAACCGTTCTAAGATCATAGTATTGCTCTCTCTTTCCAATAAGAAGATAAATGACTTTTTTATTAATTTTTCCTCAGAAACATAACTTCTTGAAAGTTCTTGGTAATAATCATGGGAAAGCATTACTAAATGTTTCGTTGTCGTTTGCATTGCCACAATGACCTCATATTTACCTTCACTTATTTTTGTTACTCTTATCGCTGTCATCTCTTCCAAGTCATTTTAAATAAATCCTTTATAATCGTAGTTAAAAGAGTTAATCAAATTTAGAAAATAGTTACATCTTTTCTTATTACCGTTTTTTCGCTCACATCAAGAATTTCCCTTTATAATACTATATTATTCAATTCAATATGTCCCAATCTTACGCTATATCTGCACTTTGGAATCATGATTTTGAAGAAAGTAAACTTGAAACCTGGGTTGAAGAGTTGGGCAAACAATTAATCGACGAAAAAGTGTCCTTAGGTTTAGTATTTCTAACACCTTCTTTTTTTGAACATGCAGAAAAAATTATGGAAATTATCCGTGTCCATGCCCGTGTTCCTTTACTTATGGGCTGCAGCAGTCATGGGATTATTACAAATGGTGAGGAGATCGAAGAGAGAGATGGAATAACTCTATCACTTTTTCACCTTCCTGGAGCTGATCTATGTGCTCTTGCACTCAATGCGGATATTTTAGGGGGGTAGGGGGGGGTTATTCACATACAGCAGAATGGCTCTAATATATCCATTACCTTGTACACGGCGGAGGTGAAAAAGGGAATACACCTTTAAGCGTCACTCAATAGTGAGTTCTTCAGTAGTAACAGAGATGGCATCGCCATCCTCATTGGCAAAGGTAGCATCAACACTCAATGTAGGTTGAGCAGTATTATCAGACTTAAAGTTATTCTGACTAATCAAAGT
>PNEW01000061.1 GCA_002922725.1 Verrucomicrobia bacterium Opi.OSU.00C
AGATGTGTATAAGAGACAGGTATTATTATTCTTTAGATTTTAATTAGCTTAGAAATAATTCTAATGTTTTAGTTCACATTTATTTTAACGCCCCTTGAACTTAATATTGTAAATTCCTAAACAGCTAATTTTATACTCAAAAATGAACCTTCGAGCTCTATTACCTGTCTAACTTTATAATTTTATTTATTAATACATAAAACATCAAATCTTGAGTCAATGGCCGTAAATTTAACCGAAATAAATGATCGCGTGCAAGAGTCCTCAACCTGGGTAAAACTCCTGCAGCAAGAAATCAGTCGTGTCATAATTGGGCAAGAATACCTGATCGATCGCTTAATTATCTCACTTATTGCTAATGGTCACGTATTGCTTGAAGGTGTGAGAAGACTTTTTGAACTCGAAGTTACAGAAATCGCTGATGGTACGGTCACTATAGAAACAATATCACGTGAGCCAGGCTATCGCACTAAAATAGCTGTAAATAGCAATGACTCTAAAGTTGACCCAGTAGGGGCTTGCGTTGGGGCAAGAGGAGCACGCGTAAAAAGCATTGTACGAGAATTAAGTGGAGAGAAAATTGATATTATACGTTACCATAGTGATCCCATTCGCATGCTTGAAGAAGCTATCAAACCTGCAATACCTAAAAATATTAAAATAGATGAAGTTACTCGGCGTATATTCTTTGAAGTTTCTGAAGAGGATCTTTCTGTAGCAATTGGCCGGCGTGGACAAAATGCAAGACTCACATCCTGATTGTTAGGATGGAAGCTTGATATTTCAAAAGAGCAACAATTAGATGATGGTTTCGAGGCGCGAGTCGAAGCTGCAGTTGCTGGTTGGCATGATGTGTCAGGAATATCCGATGAAATTGCACAAGGATTAGTTAATATGGGTATTGTCAGCCCTGAGGCATTTATAGGTGTAGAGTTGAATGATCTTATCGACACCGGCTTTAGCGAATTAGAAGCCAAAGAAATAATTGAAAAAGTCTCGGAATATCGGGAAACAAATAAGATGACACAATAAATTTGATCACTCGCGACTTACGTAAAGATATCTTAAGTATTTTAAATGAGTATTCGTATTTATGAGCTTTCCAAAAAAATTGGAATGGAAAACAAGGAGTTAATCACTCTCTTGATTAAGCGTGGCTATAAGGTTAAAAGTGCTTCAAGTACTGTGGATAACATTTCTGCGGATAGTTTAATTAAGGAATACCAACCTAAGGTTAAATTACAACCAGAAGTACCGCCTACTGAAGAACCAAGTAGTGTCTCTCCTTCAAAGCCTGAGGATGAAAGTGACTTGAAGTCACCCCCCTCTATCAGCCCCCCAACACCTGTTTTACCACTGAACGTTTTCAAACAATCCGAACAGGCACTGAACGTTTTGAAACAATCCGAACAGGATGCAAATAGTGGTGAACATGTGGAACGTAGTGAGTTAAAGGTTTTACAGATTAAACCACCTATTGTAGTCCGTGATTTTGCAGTTCAGTTGGGATTGAAACCTTTCCGACTTATATCAGAACTGATGGAGATGAATATTTTTGCATCGATGAATCAAGTAATTGATGAGGATATTGCGACTAAAATCGCGGAAAAACACGGACATTTACTAGAAGTACGCCACCGTGGTGAAGCACAAGACATAGAAAAAGCAGTTGAAAAGAAAAAGCCTAAAAAAGAAGACGAAAGTGAATTATTAGAACCCAGACCTGCTGTAGTTTGTATTATGGGCCATGTTGACCATGGTAAAACAACCTTACTTGATACTTTACGCAAAAGTAATGTTGTAGCCAGTGAGGCTGGTGGTATTACACAGCATATAGGCGCTTATCAGGTCGAAAATAAAGGACAGAATATTACATTTATTGATACTCCTGGGCACGCGGCCTTTTCTAACATGCGTTTACGTGGAGCTAACACAACGGATATTGCGATTCTTGTAGTTGCTGCTGATGATGGGTTTATGCCTCAGACTGATGAAGCTTTGGGCCACGCTAAAGCTGCGGATGTACCAATCATTGTAGCAATAAATAAAATAGACGTAAAAGGCGCCAATATCGACCGAGTTAAAACTCAGATGCAAGAGCGTGACATCACTTCGGAAGACTGGGGAGGAGAGACGATAGCAGTAACTATCTCAGCCTTAAAAGGTGAGAATCTAGATGAACTGCTTGATATGATTTTACTGCAAGCTGAAGTAATGGAATTAAAAGCCAATCCAAACTGTGTTGCAAAGGGAGTTTTATTGGAATCACAAATGGAGCAAGGACTAGGACCAACCGCTTCACTCCTTATTGAAAAAGGTACGATAAAAATCGGAGATTCAATTGTATGTGGTCCCTATTATTGTAGATTGCGTGCAATGATTAATGACCAGGGACAAAATATAAAAAGTGCGGGACCAGCGACGCCAGTTAAAGGTATCGGTTGGTCTGGAGCACCAGAGGCGGGTTCCTCTTTTAAAACTGTTAAAAATGAAAAAGATGCTAAGCGCGAGGCTGAGATCTATGCATTAGCTCTCAAAAGAGTAGATCATAATAAGATACCTTTAGAGGAACCAGCATCGGTTGAAAATCTTTTCGCTGCTATTGCCAAGACCCAGAAGAAAACATTTCCGCTTGTAGTAAAAGCTGATGTATTTGGAACTGCGGAGGCTCTCGCGAATAGTTTAAACGAAATCCAGAGTGAAAAAGTTGATATTGATATCGTTCAAGTTGCGGTGGGATCAATAAGTAAGAGTGATGTTCTGATGGCAAGTGCTGCTGAAGCAGGCATTGTCGGATTTAATGTGAGTATGGAGAACGGGGTTTCAAGTTTTTCTAAACATCATAATATAGTAATTTATATTCATGATGTCATCTATGAATTAATAGATTTAATAAAGGAATCGATGGTTGATGTCCTTGAACCTGAGTTGCGTGAAAATAAAGTGGGTGCTGCCCAAGTTCGGCAAGTTTTTCCTGTTGCTAAAGGAGGGGCGGTCGCTGGGTGTTTAGTTACTGAAGGAAACATTATTCGCGATAGTTCCGCTCGTCTTCTACGTAATGGGAGTATTAAAATTGAAAGTAAAATTGATACCCTTAAACGTTTTAAGGATGACGCTAGCAAGGTGCGTGCTGGCTTTGAATGTGGAATTGGACTTATTGGATATTCGGATTATCAAGAAGGCGATATTATCGAGTGTTTCGAGATTGAGAAAATAAGGTCTTCGCTTTGAGATAAGCCTATAGTAAGAGTGTTTTAATCATCATTGATACTATTGTAGTCAATGATTATTATTGAAGGGATAAATAATCTAATGGGGCAACGTGTAGTTAGAGTAAATGAATTAGTTAAACGGGAAATTAGTGATGTGCTACATACGCGATTTCAAACTGAAGCGGTTTATATCACGATAACCGAAGTTGAGGTATCCCCAGACCTCAGGCATGCGCGTGTTTATTATTCAGTCATTGGTAAAGAAGATGAGATACAGCGAGCCGATCAGTTTCTGTCAGGTCATGCACCTGAAATCCGACATCAGATTGGGAGAAAAATTGTCCTAAAATATTTGCCTGCCTTGGAATTTATTTCTGATCATTCAATCGAACGAGGGACCCGGTTGAATGCTCTTCTTGACGACCTTGTTAAAGAAGATGAATTTTAATTCTTAAATACTTTATAATCTTAATTTTACTTAGACCTATCTAAAGTCATGGCCTCTCCATCACCCTTGATTGAAGGAATACTATTAATCGATAAACCTCGAGGGATTACATCACATGATGTTGTTGATAGAGTGCGTCGTACCATAAAAATGAAAAAGGTAGGCCATGCAGGAACTCTTGATCCGTTGGCAACAGGCCTTTTACTCATACTCGTGGGAAAGGCAACGAAACTTTCACAATACTTAATGGGGTTCGATAAAAGCTATAAAGGAACAATATTATTAGGGCAATCAACTGACTCACACGACTCAGAAGGAATAATAACTTCGGTTGCTCCTGTTCCAGCAATAAATGATGAAGATATAACCGTTTTCATGAATTATTACCTTGGAGATCAATATCAGACTCCGCCGATGTTCTCTGCAAAAAAAAATTGACGGTAAGCCACTTTATAAGCTAGCCCGAAAAGGAAAAATAATTGAGCGTGAACCACGGTTTATACGGGTAAATTCCTTCAACCTATTGCGGTGGGAATCTCCAGAAATTGACTTTACAATAGCGTGTAGTAAAGGGACCTATGTTCGCACTTTAGCTAATGATTTAGGACAAAAAATCGGATGTGGTGCCCACCTTACTAAACTCAGTAGAACAGCAATTGAAAAATTCCAACTACATGATGCAACACCCTTAGAGAGTTTTGAAGCAATGTCTATTGAAGAGATACAACGTGTATTGATTCCCAGTTACCAGGCGGTGCCTAGCCAAATTTTGTGAATTTTCCAGCAATAGTTAATAGTTTTGAGTCGGTAGATCTGGAGGGTAAGTCATTACACTTGGCTATTGGTATTTTTGATGGAATACATTTAGGTCACCAAGGAATTATTAAAACTGTTGTTCAGTCAGCTTGCAATGATAATGCAGTATCTGGAGTTCTCACTTTTAATCCTCACCCGAGTCATGTCTTAACTCCTGAAAATGCTGTTTCTCTACTCATAAATCAGGAGATTAAGACCCAACTATTAACCGAATCGGGGATCGATTTGATTATACAAAAACCTTTCACAATTAAGTTTGCAGCTATTAAAGCTAATGAATTCGTAGTTTATTTGAAACGATTTTTACCGTCTCTTAAGGCGATTTACGTGGGAGAAAACTTTCGTTTTGGGTGGATGAGAGAGGGCGAAGTGAACTTGCTTGTTAGTGATGCTCAAGAACAAAATATTCAAGTATTTATTACTAAAAGAATAAAATATAATGGGATTGATATAAGCAGTTCGATTATCCGAATCAAATTAGGCCAAGGTCAGATTGAAGAAGCAAACGCAATGCTTGGTTATCCATATTACAGCGATGGATTAATCGAGCCTGGGCAAAAAATTGGACGTAAAATCGGTTTCCCTACGATTAATCTTTCCTGGCAGCCAGAATTAAGACCTCGTTACGGCGTTTATGCAGTTAAAGTGCGCCCTGATGGTGGAGCTATAAGTTGGGATGGAGTTGCTAATTATGGAGTAAAACCTACTTTTTCCGATAATCAGGACCCAGTGATTGAGGTCCATTTATTAAAGGACTGTTCATTTAACCCGGGTGAAAGAATTACCATCGATTGGTATACTTTTATCAGGCCTGAAAAGAAATTTTCTTCTGATGTAGAACTAAAAAAGCAAATCGCAATTGACAAAATTGAAGCAGAAAAATTTCTTGTTAATCTTGATAATTACTGAAATTGATACGATAACAGAAAATGAGAAATAAAATAAAAATAAGATAATGTTAATAAAATAGAAATATGAGTAAACTACGTGTTCTTATTTGGAATGAATTTGTTCATGAAAATATTCATGAAAAAGTAAAATCGATCTATCCCCAGGGAATTCACGAAAAGATAAAGACTGAATTAATCTCATGTGGTAGTGATTTTCAGATATCGACGGCTACACTAGAGGAGCCTGATCACGGTCTAACTGATGCAGTTTTATCTGAAACAGATGTACTTATATGGTGGGGTCATATGGCTCATAATAAGGTTGAGGATACGATTGCAAAAAAAGTGCAATCACGTGTGCTTCAAGGAATGGGGTTTATTGCGCTACATTCTGCACACTTTTCAAAGGTTTTTAAGCTCCTTATGGGTACTACTTGCGATTTAAAGTACCGAGAAGCAGGCGAAAAGGAGAGGCTCTGGGTATGCAATCCCGGTCATCCGATAACCGAGGGAATCGATGATTGTTTGGAGATAGACAGTACGGAAATGTATGGAGAACCCTTTGATATTCCACCACCCGATGAGCAAGTTTTTATTTCATGGTTTGAGGGAGGGGAAGTTTTTCGTAGTGGCAACTGTTGGCGGCGTGGAAATGGGAAAATTTTCTATTTTAGGCCTGGCCATGAAACTTACCCTATCTTTCATAACAAGGCTGTAATTCAGGTAATATACAATGCAATTAAATGGGCTGCACCACAGGGACTATGGCTTAGTTCATTGGCTCATGTCCCTGTCAATCAAGCACGTGAAAAGATAGAAGATAGGGGAGATTAGTTGATTTTAGTGTATCCCACCAATTAAAAGTATTTGACATAGGCATCTCTGCGAAGTCGCTCAATCCATACCTTATGAGCATATCGAGCAATTTGGTTTACGATAATACCTTCAATTTTATCTCTAACTTGCGAGAGAGGCTGTATTGTTTCATCCTTTTTATCTTCCACGTATAGAATGAATATTTGATTACCTAAGAGAATGGGAATACTGTGTTCATGGGGATTTAATTCAAATGCGACTTCACTTAACTCTTCGCGCAGATCAGTACCCTTAACCCAACCCCAATCACCACCACGATCACGTTTTGAATCCTGACTATACCTTGCTGCTAAATCGGTGAAAGTTTCACCATTTTCTAATTCTTTAATTATGTTTTCTGCTGTTTGACGAAGAAGATCAGGGCTTTCATCGGCAAATGGCTTAAGCATGATCAGCCGAAGATAAAGACTCTCTTCGATATAAAAAAGCACCTTATTGTCTTTATAGAAATTCTCAATCTTTTCAGGACTTACTTCCGATTGTGACTTACGCATTTCCCCACGCATAGAACTCACAATAATTCTTTCTTCCAAATCTTGGCGAAACTCTCGCATTGTCTTACCTTGTGATTTTATGTGTTCAAGAAAGGTATGTCGATCTTTGTTGAAATCTTCGATTAAAATTCTATCAAGTTCATTTTCGATTACCGACTGCGGTATCGCCAATTCTTTCTTATTAAATGCGTTAACTATTAATACGTGATCAATCAAATTTTGAAGTATTTCTAGATAGAGTTTAGACATTTTATTAGAAAACTCATTCTCAGAACGTGATTCTCCGCGAATTTGTGGAATTAGAGGTGCCATTTCTCTCCTTAATTCTTCAAACGTAATAATCTTTTCCTCTACTACAGCGGCAATACCATTCTCATAGGGTGGTACCCAAATAGGGTGAACACGTTGTGCTGCAACTGGCAGTGCATAAATAATACAAAGTAAAAAAATAAAGTAAATAGTAATGGTTTTCATAGCCCTTATTCAAGGAAGTCGTTTAACGAGAAATGATATAATTTCTTTTAATCTTGGTAATGCGTGTTTTGTATTTAATCTAGGGAAATGGTTCCCAATCTTAATAAAGTTATTACTTTTTCCAGAGGCGAGTAAACATTTTAATCTGTCCCCTTCAGTTTCGACTGTTAGTATGCCTTGTGATTCTGCTAAAATGCGTATTTCAGTAACTAAAAGAAGGGCCTCCATTGCTTGTGGAATAGGTCCGAACCTATCATTTAATGAATCAACAATTTCGACAACAGATTTTTGGGAATCAGCCAGCGCCAGCCGTCGATAGATATCAATTCTCAGACGTGTTTCTGAGATGTATTCTATAGGGACAAAAGCGGTAATTGAAGGAATACGAGTGTGTTTAAGTAATTCATTTTTGATTACCTCAAATCCATTTTTAGTAGTATCATAACTATTTTCCATCCCATCACCATCACCGATAATGACAAAATCAAGCCGTAGTCCAGCCCGAATATGTTGGGCTGAGTCTTCTCCTTTAAGGCGAGATATACTTTGGCGTAAAAGCTGACAATATAAGTCGAAACCAACCCCGGCAATATGGCCGCTTTGTTGTGGGCCAAGTAAGTTTCCCGCGCCTCTAAGTTCTAGATCTCTCATTGCAATTTTAAACCCTGAACCAAGTTGTTTGTACTGACGTATTGCAGATAATCGCTTGCGAGCTTGGTCCTCTAAATATGTTTTTCGGTTAATAAGGAGATAAGCATAAGCCTGCTCTTTAAAACGTCCCACGCGACCACGAAGTTGGTATAACTGAGAAAGGCCAAAACGATCTGCGCTTTCAATGATGATTGTATTACAATTAGGAATATCCAAACCAGATTCAATAATTGTGGTGCAAACAAGAACATCGAATTCACCGGCGACAAATTTGGTCATTACATCTTCCAAATGATGTTCTGGCATTTGCCCATGACCTATGCCGATTCGAACATTATTCAACATTTTTTGTAGCCGTTCTGCTACTGCAAAAATCGTATCTACGCGGTTGTGCAAATAAAAAACCTGACCACCCCTTGCCACTTCAAATTCGATGGCATCTTTTACTAGGTCGACACTATAATTCTTTACTAGAGTATGAATGGGGATACGGTCGGTAGGAGGAGTTTCAATTACGCTTAGATCTCTGGCTCCCATGAGGGCAAGATAGAGTGTACGGGGTATTGGGGTAGCACTCATAGCAATTACATCAACGCATTTTCGTAATAGTTTCAGCTTTTCTTTATGTTTAACACCAAAGCGATGTTCTTCATCAATAACCAAGAGACCGAGATCGCGAAAATCTACATCGCCGCTTAATAGGCGGTGAGTTCCTATTAAAATGTCAACTTTTCCTTCACTTACCTGTCGAAGGATTGTTTTCTGCTGTTGTTGAGTGCGAAATCTGCTTAGCATTTCAACAACTACAGGGTAGTCAGCCATTCGTTCACGAAAGGTATTAAAATGTTGCTGGGCTAACACGGTGGTAGGGACAAGAATGGCCACCTGCTTATTATCCATAACCGATTTAAATGCCGCGCGCAAAGCGACTTCAGTTTTACCGTATCCCACATCACCACATATTAGACGATCTGTAGGATGCTTTTTTTCCATATCGTCTTTCACCGTTTTTATTGTTATTAACTGATCTTTAGTCTCTTGGTAGATAAAGGAATTTTCGAACTCCTTTTGCCATTCAACATCGACACCAAAGGCATGGCCTTTTTCATGACTTCGTTTTGCTTGGAGGCTGAGTAATTCTGCGGCGAAATCAAGGGTTGCTCTTTCTGCTGCCCGCCGAGTTCTTTCCCATCCGGATGTCCCAATGCGGCCTAACTTTGGTTGTGTCTTAGAAAGACCAACATAGCGAGATAGAAGGTGGGACTCATGAAGTGGTAGATGTAAAATAATCCCATTGTCAAATTCTAGAGAGATAACTTCTTCTTTTTTTTTAGCTAAGTCCATTCGCATAACACCACGATAAATACATACCCCATTTTGAAGATGAACGAGAAAATCCCCCTCTGATAACTCAGAAAAATCAAGAAGTTGATCCACTTGTGCCCGCATTGGTAACAATCGCTTGTTTGATCTCACTACACGCATACGATACCGCCCAAAAATTTCACTATCAGTTACAACTACAAGACCATTACTACCTAAAGACTTGTCCCAATCAAAATCTAGACAATCGGGCTCATAGGTATATATAAAGCCTTGATGAAGGTTGCCCTTTAAATACTGTGGTTTGAGGACAGATAATTTCGTATCAGCCGATAATATCTCCTGTAAACGTTTTTCTTCACCTTGATTTTTAACAATGAAATATAGGGCATATCCTTTTTTTTGCCATTGAAGAATCTGAATTAAAAATAACCACCTCGCTTTTTGTTCACTCTGCACTCGATCGAGACCAAATTCTCCTACGACGGTCAGGTTTCGGTAGTTACTTAACGGTTCCGACGAGGTCACCTTCTTTTCACAACCAGGTCCGAATATAGGGTTTTCAATATCAAGTTCAGTAAGGGAGAACCACCTGTCTGGAAATGCATTACGACGGTTAAACAGATCTTGAAAAGTCGGTAAGGAAGATTGAGTTCGTTCGGGGAAATTAAAGAGTGAAAAAAATTGATCTTTAAGTATTGTGGGTTCCCAGAATATCCAGTTTACTTTATCACCAAGGTAATCGAAAATATAGTCTTCTCGCAGTTGAGATCTATTTAATGATAAGGCAACAATTGCTATTGTGTTAGCTTTTCTAATTGATCGCTGTGTTGTAGGGTCAAAAACTCTAATATCGTCGATTTCATCGCCAAAAAAATCTATACGATAAGGTACTGGTGTATTGATGGGATAAACATCCAGAATACCTCCTCGCACCGCATATTGACCTGGTGATTCACAAAGAACTTCACAATTATAATTTAGTTCACCCCCAAGTTTTTTAGCCAATGCCCGAAAAGAGCATATATCACCCACAGCTAAACGAATTTCATTTGCCATTAAATGCTTTCGAGTAGGTGAAGCTTGGTAAAAGCCCTTCGGGGTAGTTATAATAATTAAATGTTCATCATGGGGAGGGAGGTCACGAAAATTATTGAGTTTTGATAAAGTGGCAAGTCGGTCAAACTCAAGATCTATTAATTTGAATTCGTTTTCATCGTTCTCTGGCAAGGTAGGCAGTAGTTTAATTCTAAGTTGGAGCCTGTGATTCTGTAGGTGATTAATAAATTCAATATCTTCTATCCATTGTTCAGCAATTTTTTCGTGCTTAACAAATATAATACTCACAGGTGAAGGGTATTTTTTAATAATATATTCACAAACCATTGGAGCAAATGCTTCTGTTATACCACTTAGACTAAGGGCTAATTCTGACTGTGTAAGAGTGGCAACTTTCATTAGAGTCCAGTTTCAGTTTTCCTTGACCATACATCTAGTGCGTTCCGAGCTGCATTTTCTTCCGCTTCCTTTTTAGAATAACCAAGCCCTTTTCCTGCCTTATTACCATTGATCATTACATCTACTGTAAAAGATTTCTCATGATCAGGACCTGATTCCTCTGTCATCTTATATTCAATCGCAGTATTACCAAATTTGGGTTGAACGAGTTCTTGTAGTTGACCCTTAGGGTTGTGTTCCTGAAAAATCTCAGTG